>JAMOUY010000277.1 GCA_027067895.1 Acidobacteriota bacterium | reverse complement strand
GGTTAATCTGAGTATGTTTCCGTCAAAGGTATTTGTTTCTATAAGTTTTGCCCCGGCGTCAATGTATTCTTTGTGAATGTTTATTACAAGTTCGGGATTTTTAAGGTTTTCTTCCGTCCTGCAAATATTCGCAGGCCTTCCCTTTTGGTTAAGATAAGTGCCAATCGCGCCGTCGGCAATTATAAATTTTTCGTTTAATTCTTTTAAAAAGTCTTTCATTGCTTGTCGTGAAGGGTTTGAATCTCCACTATTTCAAAGTTTCTCTCCCCGGACGGAACCCTTACGGTAACCTCGTCCCCTTCCCTTTTGCCAACAAGGGCTTTGCCTATCGGCGAGGTAATGGATATTTTGTCGCTTCCCTCTTCCGTTTCTTCGGGCATAACAAGGGTATAGGTTATTTCTTCGTCTTTGTCCAAATCGTAAAGGACAACGGTTGTGCCGTAACTTATTCTGT
Source organism: Acidobacteriota bacterium (assembly GCA_027067895.1). Lineage (GTDB taxonomy): Bacteria > Acidobacteriota > Holophagae > Thermotomaculales > Thermotomaculaceae > Thermotomaculum. The sequence goes on along the minus strand of JAMOUY010000277.1, from coordinate 1,430 downwards.
CTTTGGGAAGCCTTGAAACGTCTATCTGGGCAATTTCAGCCCTTCTCTTTTTCAAATTCATCAACTTTGTCTGCAAAAGCCTCTGCTTTTCAAGGGCAGCCTCATATTCGGCGTTTTCCGACAAGTCTCCCTGCGCAGCCGCTTTTGCAATTTCCTTAGGCAAGGTTACGGTAAGTTCGTATTCAAGTTCCTTAATTTCTTTGGTGAGTTTGTCAAGAATCTCTTTTGTCATTTAACCTCTCCTCCAAATATTTTAAAAAATCTTTTTCTCTGCTCAAAAGCATGTTTGAAATACATATTGTCAACTTTTTGCCGAAAATTTCAAGCGTTTTTTCCTCTTTCAACTTTACCCAATCCTTTTCGGTTGCAACAATGTAATCAACCTTTTCTTCGTTTGCCACGGCGTTTAACTTCTCCAATTTCTCATAGGAAGGAACGGCATGGTCTTTGAATGAATAAGATTTTACCACATTTAGCCCGGCTGTGATAAGGTCTGCCTTAAAAGACAACGGATTTCCAACTGCGGCAAAACTTATAACCTTCTTATCCTGCATATCTTCCAGCGCTATTATGTTTCCAGTTGCAGGCTGAAAGAAATGGCTTATTTCAAGATTCGCCTCAAAGATTTTTGCCAAAGGATTTATTGCTTCAACAGTTTTTCTCAAAAGAGTTAAATTCTTGGCATATTTCGCCCTTGTTAAAACAATTATGTCCGCCCTTTTGATTTCAAAAACAGGCTCCCTTAAAATTCCATAAGGAATTATTTTGCCGTTTCCGAATGGATTTGAGCAGTCAACAAGACAGATGTTTATATCTCTAAAAAGTTTTCTGTGCTGATAGCCGTCGTCAAGGACAAAAACCCCGCAACCGCATTTTTTTTCAAACTCTTTTGCCGATTTATACCTGTTTTTCCCCACAATTACGCAGGCTTTATCCTTCAATCTGCTTTTAATCAAAACAGGCTCGTCCCCGCATTTCACAAAGGAGCAGTTTTCCTCAACAACAAGTATTTCGCTTTCTTTGTCCCTTTTGTATCCACGTGAAAGAATACACGGCTTTAATCCGAATTCGTCAATTAACTTTTCCGAAAGCATAATTGTAAACGGCGTTTTCCCCGTCCCGCCTGCGGTAATGTTTCCAACCGAGATTACTTTTTTATCAAGTTTTTTTTGCTTTAAAAATCCCGCACTGTAAAGATAATTTCTCAGATTTATGAGAAAAACATAAATCATGTAAAAAGGAAAGAGAACTATTTTAAGGAAAATATTGTTTAGCATTCAATCTCCCCCAGCACGCATTCAAGGCTTTGACTGTTTTTCTCCAAAGTTTTTTTCCCTTCTTCCGCCTTTGCCTTAAAATATTCGGGCTTTTCAAGGAAATTTTCAACCAAAAATTTAAACTCCGAAGGGCTTTCCGCAATAAAAACGTAA
>JAMOUY010000276.1 GCA_027067895.1 Acidobacteriota bacterium | reverse complement strand
GTCAGTGATAACAATGTCATAGCATTTGTTTTTCAGTTTTTTTATCGCTTCTTCTCCGTTTTCGGCAAGTTCAATATTTGTAAAGCCGTTTAGCAAGAGCATTTCTTCAAGGGAATCAAGAATATCTGGCTCGTCGTCAACAACAAGTATGCTTATGTCTTCGGATTTAGGAATAAACGGTAATTTAAAGCCTCTTAAAAACTTATCATTCTGGTTTACCATCATTCCCTCGTAAAGGTATTTTGTATAGTTGAATTATAGCAGATAAAAACGGTTTACCAATTGTAATTTTTGTCTATCAATTCAAGAAATCTTTTAAAATTGGCAAAATCCCCTTCATACATATTTACAAACTGTATGCCCAGATTCCATTTGTCGTTGTTTATTTTGGTTGTTCTTACAACTTTTCCGAGAATTAAACTCTTTTTTCCCACAACATTGGCAAATTCCTTGTATCTTGCGGCAAATGCTTTATTTTCGGGAATTGTCAATTCAATTTTTAAAAGAGTGCCTTTTTCAATAAAGGATATGCTTTCAAACAGAATTCCTCCCTCGCTGATATTTTTAAATTTCCCTTTTAATTCTGAGGCATTTTCGTTTATGTTTATCGGTTTTATTCTTATATAACCGGATAAGTCTATTCTTTTGTATCTTCTTTTTTCTTTGTAATCCGTCATAATCTCACTTCCTCTGTCGCTATTTTTTAATTCTATTATACCCGAATAAAAAAACTGAGAAAAAAAAATTTTTTTTATTGCTTTTTCTAATAAGTTTTGTTAGTATAATCAATGTTATGGTTAGAAGACAGTCATGTGATACAAGGATTACAGATAAGGTTAAAGAGTTAAGAAAGTCAAAAGGCTTGACTCAGAAGGAATTTGCGGATATTTTGGGCGTTAATATAAACACAATAGCGCAGGCCGAAAGTTACCGCCAAAATTACACGATTAAACTTTTAAGAAGGATAAGCGAAAAGTTTAACGTTCCTATGAGATGGTTTTTTGACGAGCCGGGAGACCTTGACGATACCGGGGTATATAGAATACTTGACAGGTTTGACTACAAAAAGAAAACAAAGGTAAAAGAGATTGTTGAAAGGCTTGATAAAGCGGATATTGACGATATTGACGTAATTATTCAACTTCTTGACAAACTTACCAGAAAGTAATTCCTTGAAATTAATTTCCTCAAAAATTTCAAAAACTATCATTTTATTTTTTTATGCAAAATTTTTAAGTTATAATATTAAAAGATTGAATATAGTGAATAAGGAGAAGATGTATGGCGGAAAATACCTATAATTTTGAAAATTATAAAATGCAGGAAGTTTTTTATGAGTTTTACATGGCCGGGAAAACCGGAGTCATAAAAGTTTACTTTCCTTTGAATATCGTAAAAACGGTTTATTTTTCCGACGGAAACATAGTTTTTGCCACCTCAAATTCCGAGAAGGACAAACTCACAAACATTTTAATTAAAAACAAAAAAATTACAAAAGAGCAGTTGAATATTGCTTTAAAACAGATGGATAAATCTATTTCTCTCGGAAGAAACCTCGTAAACATGGGACTTATCACCCACAAAGAACTTGTTTGGGCGGTTAAAATTCAAGTTTTGAGTATAGTTTACTCAATTATTATGCTTAAAGAAGGCGAATATTCAATTATGGAAGGGTTTCTGCCGGAAGGAATAATCAAACTTCCTTTCAATACTTTGAAAATTCTTTTTGATTCTCTCATTCTTTTCAAAGACAAAGACTGGATTTCCGAGCAGATTTCCCCCGATACCGTGTTTGTTAAGACAAATCTTTTTGACGAGTATAAAGAAAAAATTCTTCCCGACTCAAATTACAAGAAAATATATGACCTAATTGACGGGGAAAAAACCGTTTCCGAAATTGCCGGAATGGTTGATATTGAGGATTTTAAGGTTTACAAATTGTTTTATGCATTAAAGTTTCTAAAACTTATAGAAGAAAAAGTAGACATGCCTGACGAGATTAAGATTGAATCCGAGGAACTTTACAATATTCAAAACGACGACAATGAAAGTATTAAAATGGTTGAGGAAATGGTGGGAGAAGAATCGGCTGAAAGCGATATTGAAGTTGAATTTGAAGGAACGACTTCCGAGCATTCAATTTTTGAAGAAGAATCGGAAATTTCCGAAGAAGAGGCAAATGCAGAAGATGAAAGCATGAATTCTTTTGCCCTTAACGAATCCGATTTTATTGATGATAAAAAAGATTCTCTTGAAGATTTTTCCGACCAGTTTGAAGCCGTAGGCAACAACCGTTTTGATGAAACAATAGCGTCTGACAAGGAAAAAGCGCTTGAAGATTTGCAAAAACAACTTGAAAACGAAGAGGTTGAGTTTCTTAAAGAAGATTCCGCAATTAATGATGAAGGTGATGATTTTGAATCTCCTTCCGCAACCGTCAAGCAGGAAATCAGCCCCGAATTCGGTTCTTTCGGCGAAGACGATTTTGTAATTGAGGAAGAGGAAATCCATTCAAAAGGCGGAGGAATGGGACTTTACGTGAGCATTATACTCATTCTTTTTATTGCCGCTTTGGGTTTTCTCGGATACAGATTTTACTCTTCTTCTCAGAAAGAAAAGCAGGCCAATAAGGTTCCCGCCACGGTTAAAATAGTTAAAAAGTCGGAAGATGTAACGGCAAAGGACATTTCCTCTCTTGATAACGCCCAAGAAGCCAATTCAAAGGGAGAAAAAGAACTTAATTCACAGCAGAATAACGAAGAATTGGATGCAATTCAAAGCGGACAGTCGGAGAATATTGATAAGTCCGACTCGCTTGAAGAAACTAATGAAATGACCGAAACACAGGAAAACAACAAAGACGAAAAAGCAAGCAATGTCGTAAGTTACGAAGCAGTGCCGGTTTATGAAGACAATGCGTCTGACAGCCAAGATGTTTCAGAAAATCAAGCGTCCGAATCAATTAAAAAAGAGAAGCAGACTCAAAGAATTACGGCAAGTTTTGACCCGTCAAAATATTCGGAATTTGTTTCAAACTCAAAAAACAAACTTATAACAAATCCCGAAAGTTACACAATTCAGCTTGAACTTGCATGCGAACCGGAAACATTGGATAAGGCTATTTCGCTTCTTCCCGAAAAGGATAAAATATTCTTTGTTCCGGCAATTTACAAAAGCAAAAAATGTTATCTTGTCTGTTACGGAATTTTTGACACTATGGAAGAGGCAACGGAAGCAATGAATTCTCTTGACAAAGAATTTTTCACTGACAACAAACCGCTTGTCAGGCAAGGCAAAAAATTTGAAAAATACTTTTAGGAATTTTTTATAACTTAATCTTTTGGCGGGATTAAATTCCCGCTTTTTTTATGTCTTGATTTTTGTAAAAAGGTAAATTCCGGTAAGCATAAAGATAATGTTTGTAAACCATGCAGCTAAAAAAGAGGGTAGGTAGTGCTTTGCCCCGAAACTCAAAAACAAAGAAGTTAAACTGTAATAAAGAACGACAAGCATTAAAGCAATTCCTATTCCTGCTATCGGTTTCTTTTTCCTTCCTTCATTTATAAGAGCAAAGGGTAACCCCAAAAGAAGAAGCACAAACGGCGAAAAAGCCGAAGAAAAGCGGTAATAATAGTTTGTGATGTAATTGTAAGGTTTTATCCCTATTGATTTTTTCCTTGAAATAAAATTTCTTAATTCAAACTGCGTCATTTCGTCGGGAAGAGGCTCTATCTGTTTAAAAAACGAAAGAGAATCCCATATTAAAGCCTTTTGCGGATTGCGGTTAATATCCAGCAACCCGTTTTCATTTTTCTTTATAAGAATCGCATTATTTAATCCCACAATCTTTTCATTGTTTAATATTATTTTCTTTGCCTTAAAGAGTTTTCTAAAATTTCCGTCATCAAAGTTTAATTCAACACTTATAAAATTTATAAATTCATTATTGTTAAAATTGTAATAATCGCACCAATAAAATCCGTTTGGATTGTTTAAACTTCGTATTACGGATTTGTTTTTTTGTTTTAATTTATAGAGATAAACGCTTTTTTTCTTTTTGTTTATCCTTATGTATAATTCGGAAGCCTTCTTTTTGGCAATAGGGGAGAATAGAGTAGTAAAAAAAAGCAAGATAATTGAGACAATAACAGACAGATAAGCCACCGGCATAATAGCGGAAAAAACGCTTATTCCCGACGATTTGATTGCGGTTAATTCATTGCTTTCGTCAAGGGAAACATAATAAAAAAGCGCTGACATTAAAAAAGCAAACGGAATTACAAGAGGGTAAACCGAGAGGGAAGAAAAGAAAATGTATTTAATACCGTAAAAGATATTTGTCTTATATTTGAATAAACTAAGCATAACCTTTAAAGAAATGGTTAAAAGGTATATTCCCTGCAAAATAATAAAAAAGGCAAGAAAATACTTTAAAAAATCAAAAGAAATGTATCTGATAAGCAATGGAAATCTTAAAGAAAATGATGTTTTTTCGTCAATTTGTTTGATAATTTTCTTTTCAAACCATTGCTGGACAGACCTTGCTTTTGCTTTAAACGATGAAAAATAAGATGTTTTTTCCTTAATCACAAGAGGTTTTTCAATTCTTTCCTTGTTTATGTAAAAAACATACAAAAGGCTTGCCATAAGAAGCATTGTTAGAAAAATTCCGAGAGGAGGATTATGTCCAAGCAGATTTGAAAAAATATTTAAAAGAAAAATGTAAAAAAATGAAATTGTAAAACCGTAAACAATTGCTCCGGAAATAACCGCACCTCTTTTTAGGGAAAATCCGGTGTAAAAACCAAGCAGGGGAGAAAGAAAGACGAAAAAAATCAAAGCAAGCCGTTTGAAAAAAACAGATAAGGCATTTTTATCTTTTTGTTTCAATAAAATAAGAAGTTCACTTAAAGTAAGTTTTTTTATTTTTTTCTTTAAAGGTTCCTTTTTGGTTAACAAATCCTTATTTAACACAACGGAAAAAACCTTTCTTGAAAAATATGATTCAGAGGCTTTAAGGTTTTTTTCCGAATTTAACGTGTAAGTTTTGCCGTCAACAAAGGTTAGGGTGAGTATTAGTTTTTGTTCTTCAAGGTTGAGTTTGGCTTTTCCGCTGTAAATAATCTCAAAATTATCAAAATTCTTGTAATTAAACGCAATAACTTTTTCAAAAAGGTTTTTATCCGCCTTCCCTACATAAAGGTAAAATCTTTCGGTTATTCTGTTGAATTCTCCGGGGGAAAGGGAATAAACAACGGATTTTAGGTTTATTTTGTTTATTGTGTCGTCTCTTTTCTGAGTGAGTTGAGGAACAAATTTAAAAAGCAAAAGCGAGTAAAGCAACGTTACCAACACCGCAAAGCGAAAATAAGGCTTTATTTGCTTTTTCAATTCTATTCCTGCGGCATTTAAAGCGATTAATTCCGAGTTTGAAGCCATTTGAAAGGTTACAAGCAATGCGGCAAACAAAACCGCAAAAGGCATGGTTGACGAAAAAATCTTCGGAAGAGAAAAAAGAATCAGTTTTACACTTTCTTTTGCAGGTGCGTTTTTTTCAACAATCAAACTTGATAAAATAAACAAATTCTGAACAAAGAAAATCAAAGAATATACAATCTCTGCGCCTAAAAAGGCAGCAATAAGTTTTTTAAAGACATAGTTAAAAAGTATGCTTCTTTTTTTCATACCATATTATTCTATCAAAGTTGTTGATTTTTACTGACAAAAATAACAATTTATCTCGGCTAAAAGCCTTCAAACCTTAATTTATTGATTCAAAACACTTTATATTTAACTTCATATAACATGCGTTATGTAAACTAAAATAAAAAGACAGAAATAAGCACACAAAGAGATTGAAAAAAGACTTGGGAATTTAAAAAATCAAAAAAAAGGAAAACAATACCACACTCTCTCTTAGCTTTCGTTAATTGAATTTCTTTTTCGCTTTTCTTGTTAAGACTTTGATATTTTTCCTTTATGGTTTAACCTTGATTTGATTTCAATTTTTCTTAAAGAAGTTTTTTTAGAGTCCAGACGTTTTTTTCAAAGAAATTTGTTAGGTGCAGGAAATAAAAAAGCCTCAATATTTTCTTTTCTTTACTAAAATATTTTACTATGATATAGATATACTTGCATACAGAAACTTCTTGGAGGAAAAAATGGTTAAAAGAGTTTATAACTTTTACGCAGGTCCGGCAACACTCCCTTACAGCGTCATACAAAAGGCTTCCGCCGGCGTTCTTGAATTTGAGAATTTGGGTTTATCCATTATTGAAATTTCCCACAGGGCAAAAGAGTTTGATAACGTTATTAAAGAAGCGCAGAAAGACATTAAGGAAATTATGGGGCTTGGCGACGACTATCATGTTTTGTTTCTTCAAGGCGGTGCTTCGTTGCAGTTTCACATGATTCCATTAAACCTCATGGAAGAAGGAAAGCCCGCTCTTTACGTAAATACGGGCGCATGGTCAAAAAAGGCTATAAAAGAAAGCCAAATAATCAATAAGGAAAATACAAAGGTTGCGGCGTCTTCCGAAGATAAGAATTTTTCCTATATTCCTGAAAATATTGAAGTTGACAAAAACGCTTCATATCTTCACATTACCACGAACAACACTATTTTCGGCACGGAATACCACTTTATTCCCGAAACCGGCGATGTTCCTTTAATTGCCGATATGTCTTCGGATATACTGAACCGTAAACTTGATTTTAAAAAATTTGCTCTAATCTACGCAGGCGCTCAAAAGAATTTGGGGCCCGCAGGCACAACTCTTGTAATTATAAGGGACGATATGGTTAAAAGAACCGAAAATAAAACGCTTCCTACCCTTTTGAATTACAAAACTCATGTAGATAAGGAATCTCTTTTCAACACTCCTTCGGTTTTTGCCGTTTACGTTGTGCATCTTGTTTTGAAATGGATAAGGGAAGATATGGGCGGTCTTGAAAATGTTGAAAAATATAACAGAAAGAAATCCGACTTGCTCTATTCAGCAATTGACGAAATGTCGGATTTTTACAAAGGCACTGCGGAAAAGGATTCAAGGTCTTTGATGAATGTAACTTTCAGGCTTCCCAATGAAGATTTGGAAAAGAAGTTTGTAAGCGAAGCGGCGGAAAGAGACCTTATCGGATTGAAAGGACACAGAAGCGTAGGCGGAATTAGAGCGTCAATTTACAATGCATTTCCCTACGAAGGTGTTGAAAAACTTGTTGATTTTATGAAGGAATTCAGGAAAAATAATTAAATAAAAACTTTAATAAATTTTGTTAACTGTTTGAAACTTCCCGAGTTAATTCGGGAAGTTTTTTTATTTCCTCAAAAAGCGATTTAAAGGCTTTAAACCTGTGGCTTATTTTGTTTTTCTCTTCAAGAGGCATTTCGGCAAAAGTCATATTTAAC
>JAMOUY010000275.1 GCA_027067895.1 Acidobacteriota bacterium | reverse complement strand
TAACCTGCGACACAGCCTGAAAACAAAAAAGAAACAAAATTAAAAGAGTTAAAGGCTTCCTCATAAGGGTTTCCTTACCTTTTTTAATTACTTTCTCTGTAAAATTTTGACGAAAAAAGCATCTATCTTTTATTTTTTTACTTAACAACCTTTGCTATGCGTTTTGTTTTTTCCACCTTTTCCGAAGATATTGAGAATGCGCTTTTGGCAAGGAAGATAATTTCGTTTAACGGAATTCTTGTGTCGTTGTAGTGTAAGGTTAAAATGGTTTCGCCCTTTTCCACACAGTCGCCAACTTTTTTGTTTAAGACAACTCCTGCTCCGTAGTCTATTGTGTCTTCCTTTTTAAGCCTTCCCGCTTTCAGGTAAACGGCGGACATGCCTATTGAGTATGAGTTTATTTCGGAAACGTATCCGCTTTTTTCAGCCTTTATGTCCGTTTTGTTTTCGCAGGATGGGAAAAGTGAATAGTCGTTTATAACTTCGGGGGTTCCGCCCGAAAATTCTATCCACTCGGCATACTTTTTAAGGGCACTTCCGTCTTCAATTGCTTTGTAGATTCTTTCTTCCGCGTTTTCGCCGTCTCCCTTTAATTCAAGCATTCTTTTTACAATTTCAACGCTTACTTCAAGCAAATCGTCAACCTTTTTGCCTTTCAAAACCTCAAATGTTTCAATTATTTCAAGCGCATTGCCGATATTGTATCCCAGAGGTTCGTTCATATCGTCAATTAAGGCAACCGCCTTTATGTTTCTTACAGGCGCCATTTTCAAAAGGCTTTTTGCAAGGTTTTCCGCATCTTCCTTTGTCTTCATAAAAGCCCCTTTGCCGAATTTTACGTCAAGAATAAGGCCGTCGGCACCGCAGGCAAGTTTTTTGCTCATTATTGACGCGGTGATTAAGGGAATTGATTCAACCGTTGCGGTAACGTCCCTTAAAGCATATAATTTTTTATCCGCAGGGGTTATGTTTTTCGACTGAATGGAGTTTGCAATTCCCACTTTTTTTAAACTTTCAATAAATTCCTCTTCGGTTAAAAGCGTTTTAAAACCGGGAATAGAATCAAGTTTGTCCGTTGTGCCTCCCGTGTGTCCGAGTCCGGGCCCTGAAAACATTGGCACTTTTATTCCCAAAGACGCGGCAAGGGGCGCAATTATCATTGTAATTTTGTCCCCGACTCCGCCTGTTGAGTGTTTGTCGCATTTAAATCCCTCAACCTCGGATAAATCAAGAATATCTCCCGACTTCATCATGGCTTCGGTCAAGTAATAGGTTTCTTCCTCGTCCATGCCGTTTAAGACTATTGCCATAAGCAAAGCGGAAGTTTGATAGTCGGGAATGGTGCCTTCCGTTACCCCGTTTATGAAAAAGTATATTTCCTCTTTTGTTAATTTTCCCTTGTCCCTTTTCTTTCTGATAATGCTTACCATATCCATAGTTTTCTCCTATTTCAACTTTCCTAAAATTTCATCCCCTTTGAATTTGTTTTCTATCCCGAAGTTTTCGCAAATGTTTTTTGCAAGGGTGGAAAAGCATTTTATATCTTCAATTCTTCCGTTTTCTTTTAAGTTTTTGGAAAACATTAAGAGAGGCACTCGCTCCCTTGTGTGGTCAGAGCCTTTAAACGACGGGTCGTTTCCGTGGTCTGCGGTTATAACAAGCAAGTCGCTTTCGTTTAGATTGTCCATTATGTCTGAAAGGTAATTATCAAACTCTTCAAGCGCTTTACCGTATCCGTCAACGTTTCTTCTGTGGCCGTAAAGCATGTCAAAGTCTATGAAGTTTGCAAATATCAATCCCTTTTCCCCTTTTAAGTCTCCCATCATTTTTATCAAGTCTTTGTATGCTTCGTAATTGTTGTGGGAATGTATTGATGCCGTTAATCCCC
>JAMOUY010000274.1 GCA_027067895.1 Acidobacteriota bacterium | reverse complement strand
ATGTCTTCTTCGGTTGCTTTTCTTACGACTGGTTTTAGGTTTTCCCCCGCCTGTTCTTCACTTACCTCTCTGTTTGGAATAATAATTTCTCCCAATTCAAGTCCTCTGTCCGTTTCAATTACAACCTTGTCACCTTTTTTGAATTTGATTCCGTTGGGACTGTATATAAAGAATTTTCCCGTTTTTTTCACTTTTATTCCGACTATTTCCGGCATGATTTCTCCTAATCAGGTCTCTATGGTGCTCAAGGGGGGATTCGAACCCCCACGGGTTTGACCCCACACGGACCTGAACCGTGCGCGTCTGCCAATTCCGCCACTTGAGCGTTGATAATCAACGCCTTATATGATAAAGTTGATTTGGAGTAAAGTCAAGATGGAGTTAGTTAAAAAGGAAATCCTTAGGTTTCTGCAAAATCAGAAGAATCCCATAGGAATAAAGAGAATTAGGAAACATTTGAATCTTCCTCGGGGAGAAATGTCTTATCTTAGAGAGGTTTTGAAATCTCTCATTAGGGAAGGTGTTGTGGTTAAAACCGAAAACAATTGTTATAGGTTGAGCAACGAATATCAATCCCCTTCCCAAAAACAGGTTTGCCATGAGTATGAGAAACTTTACGAGGGCAAGATTTATTCCGGAAGAAAAGGCAATTTGATTTTTAAGATTAGGGGAAGCAAAAAGGTTTTAAGAGTAATTCCGCCTAAAAATCTTTCCACAATACTTATGGACAGCGACAAGGTTTTGCTTTTGAAATTGAAAAACAGGGATGCTGGAATTGTTGCTTCCGTTACCGACAGGGCTTTTTACAGAAGGCTTGGAAGGGTTGAAAACGGAAGAGTAAAAATAAGGTTTAAAAGAATTTATGTAAAAGGAAAAGTTAAACAGCCGATTATTGAGTATATAACCGGCAAAAAAGCCGAGATTATCAAAGAATTCCCCGATTCGCCGAAAGGCGCTTACGATTTGAATATTTATCTTCACTCAATAAAGCACTTTTTCCCGCCTGAGGTAATGGAAGAGGCAAACCATTTAACCCTTGAAGACAGTTTTTTCTCAAAAAGGCTTGATTTGAGGGATGAATTGATTTTTACCATTGACGGGGAAGACGCAAAAGATTTTGACGATGCCGTTTCTTTGAAAATTACTAAAAAAGGTTATGTTTTGGGAGTCCATATAGCGGACGTTTCCCACTTTGTTGAAAAGGGAAGTTGCATTGACTCGGAGGCTATTATCAGGGGAGTTACGACCTATATGCCGGGAAAGGTTATCCCCATGCTTCCGGAAAAACTGTCCAACGATTTGTGCAGTTTGAAGCCGTTTGAGGACAGGTTTACCTTGTCGTGCATAATTACCCTTGATAAAAAAGGCAATATTTTATCCTACTATCTGACAAAGTCTGTTATTAACAGCAAGGCAAGGCTGACTTACGAAAAACTTAACGATTATTTTCACGGTAAATCAGATTTTCCTTATCCTCAGGTTAAAGGATTGAAAAAAGCGATAGACGACATGCACGGACTTTCCAAAAAGTTGAGAAAGAAAAGGCTTAGAAAGGGGGCGTTGTTTCTCAACGTTGAAAAGCCATATGTGAAGGTTTCCAAAAGAGGGGAGTTGCTTGACTTAAAGCCTCAGATTCAGCAGGATGCGGAAAAATTGATTGAAGAATTTATGCTTCTTGCAAACGAATGTGTCGCGAATTTTTTAATAAAAAGAAATTTGCCGGGAATTTTCAGAATACACCCTGCGCCGGATGACGAAAAGTTGGCGGATTTGTTTGTTTTGTTTGAAAACGCCGGATACAAAACTTATGACAAAACCTTGCCGGAGTTGTTAAACAGCATTGACGACAAGAATTTGCACTATATTACTTTGCGGTATTTGACAAGGGCGGAGTACT
>JAMOUY010000273.1 GCA_027067895.1 Acidobacteriota bacterium | reverse complement strand
TGCAATACTTGACACAAAAAACCTTGAAGTTGAAATAATCAACCTAAACGAAAAATAATAAAGGAGAAAAAAATGGAAAACAATAAAGAAACAAGGGTAAGGTTTGCGCCTTCTCCTACCGGATACCTTCACATAGGCGGGGCAAGGACTGCCCTTTTCAACTATGTTTTTGCAAAGGGAAGAAACGGGAAATTCCTTCTAAGGATTGAAGACACCGACACCGAAAGGTCAAAAAAAGAATACACTGAGCAAATTATAAGAAGCCTTGAATGGCTTGGCATAAAGCATGACGAAGACATTGTTTTTCAGTCCGAAAGGTTTGGAAAATACAAAGAATACGCCGACAAACTCTTAAAAGATAGAAAGGCTTACAGGTGTTTCTGCACAAAGGAAGAGATTGAGGAAAAGAAAAAAAACAACCCCAAATGGAAGTATGACAGAAAATGCCTGAATTTAAGCCAAGAAAAGATAGAGCAAAACCTTAAAGAGGGAAAGCCTTACACAATCAGGCTTAAACTTCCCGACACCGAGATAAAGTTTTACGACCATGTAAGGGGCGAGATGAAATTTCACTCAAAAGACTTTGAGGACTTTATTATAGTCCGCTCAAACGGAGTGCCCATCTATCAGTTTACCGTTGTAATAGACGACTATGAAATGGGAATAACCCATGTAATCAGGGGAGACGACCATCTATCCAACACTCCGAAACAAATTCTAATCTATCAGGCTTTGGGTTTTGACATTCCCGAATTTGCCCATATACCGCTTATTTTAGGACAGGACAAAAAAAGATTAAGCAAAAGGCACGGCGCAACAAGCGTTGAGGAATACAGGGAAAACGGATTTCTTCCGGAAGCATTGGTAAACTTTATCGCATTATTGGGCTGGTCTCCCGGAGACGACAGGGAAATGCTGTCCCTTGAAGAGATAATCAAAGAATTTTCCCTTGAAAGAATTAACAAAAGCCCCGCGGTTTTTGATTACAAAAAGGCACTGTGGCTAAACGGCAAATACATTTCAACAAAAAGCAACGATTACCTTTTCCCATACTTTAAACAAAGTTTTGAAAAACACGGAATTGCAATTGAAAGAAACGAAAAAACAGAAAAAATCCTTGAACTTCTCAAAACAAGGGTTAAAACCTTAAACGAATTCTACGACTTCGGCTATTACTTTTTCAAAGACCCCGAAACTTACGACGAAAAAGGGATAAACAAGTATTTTAAAAAGGAAAACTCAAAAGAAATTCTAAACAAACTAATTGAGATTTTTGAAAAAACAGAGCCTTTTACAGAGGAAAAACTTGAAGAAACATTAAGAAGCGAAGCGGAAAAGATGGAACTATCCGCAGCAAAGCTCATACATCCGTTAAGGCTTGCAATAACAGGCTACACCGTAAGCCCGGGAATATTTGAAACCGCAGTTTTAATAGGAAGGGAAAACTGCATAAGAAGAATAAAAAAAGCACTTGATTTTTTGTCGCAAAATGAATAAAATATACCTCGCCTGCTGGGAGATCGTCTAATTGGCAGGACGCCAGACTCTGGATCTGGTTGTCGGGGTTCGAGTCCCTGTCTCCCAGCCATTTTTCTTTGTGGGGCATTGGTCTAGGGGTTAGGACGCCGGCCTCTCACGCCGGTAGCAGGGGTTCGATTCCCCTATGCCCTACCATTTTCTATAATCTCTCAAAAATTTAGTTGTTATTTTAATTTCAGTATTATTCCTTTATTCTTTGTCCAGCATGGATAAATCTACGTGGCAGTAGCCGTTGGGGTTTTTGTCAAGATAGTCTTGGTGGTATTCTTCGGCAGGCCAGAATTTTGTGGCAGGTTCAATTTTAGTGGTTATGGAGAATTTGTGTTTTCCCGATTTTTCTTCTTTTTCCCTGCTCTTCAAAGCCTTCTTTTTCTGCTCTTCGTTCAAATAAAATATAGCGCTTCTGTACTGCGTCCCAATGTCGTTTCCCTGCCTGTTTAACGAGGTGGGGTCGTGTATTTTCCAGAAATGTTCCAAAATTTCTTCATAAGTGATTTTTTCGTTGTCAAACTCAATTAAAACGCATTCGGCATGTCCCGTGTTTCCCGTGCAGACTTCTTCATAGGTGGGATTTTCTTTATGCCCCCCGCAGTATCCGACTTCGGTGTTTAAAACTCCGCTTACTTTTTTAAAGTAAGCCTCTACTCCCCAGAAGCAACCTGCGGCAAGTATTGCTTTTTCAAGCGCCATTTCAGATAACTGAATTTATCCAGTTTACAATTTGCTGAGAAGACATTGCCCCCGAAATTCTTGCCGCTTCTTTGCCGTTTTTGAAAAGAATCATTGTGGGAATTCCCATTATTCCAAACATTCCCGCTATTTCGGGATAGGATTCGGTGTTGAGTTTGGCAAATCTGACTTTCAACGGAAAGTGCTTTGCCGCTTCTTCAAACTGCGGCGCCATTATTAAACAAGGACCGCACCACGGCGCCCAAAAGTCAACAACAACCGGAATTTCGTTTTTTTCAATATGAGTTTTAAAGTTTCTTGCGTTTAATTCAACCGGATGCGTGTCTTTCAAACTTTTTTTGCATTTTCCGCATTTAAAGTCTTTTGCCGTGTCTTTTAAATCAACCCTGTTAACGGTATCGCAGTGAGGACAAACAATATGAACCATCATATCACCTCTTTAATTTGGTTGTTTTCTTCCATAATAACAAGTTTGGGTTTATGGTTTTTTACTTCGTTTTCATTCAAAATACAAAATGTGGTTATTATAATTTTATCCCCTACCATTCCCTTTCTCGCCGCAGCGCCGTTCAATTCAAAAGCCTTGCTCCCTTTCGGCCCCTTGATTGCATAGGTTTCAAGCCTCTCACCGTTGTTTACGTTGTAAACCTGAATTTTTTCGTACTCTTTAATTCCCGCAAGTTCCATAATTTCTTCGTCAATGGTAAGAGAACCGCTGTAATCAAGGTTGGCTCTTGTAATAGTGGCTCTGTGAATTTTTGATTTTAAAAATTCTCTCAACACAAGTAGCCTCCTTGTTTTTTCTATCCAAAAGTTATTATAACAAATAGTTTTTAAAAGTAAGTATTGAATTAAGAAATCCCCTTTGTTAAAATTTTATTATGGAAAAAAGAGAAATAATAGAAAGAACCAAAAAGGCTTTTCTGCTTTACAAGGAAAACAAAATTTATCAAGCATTAAAGGAAATTTATCCGGTCGCTCAAAAGGTAAAAACGGATAAGGTTCAGAAACTCTACAAAGTGCTTATTTTAAAGGCGAAACAACTGCTTGAAGATTTGTTGAAAGTTAAGGAATACAACAAACTTGAAGAAATTGAGTATATGTTTTTTGAGGGAATTGACCTTCCCCAAATCAAATCCATTTTTTCAAAAGGAAAGGAAGAAAGACAAAAATTAATTCAAGAGGCGGAAGAAAAGCAAAGAGAGAAGAAAGAAGAAGAGAAAAAAGAAAAAGAAACAAGCGATAAAGAAGAAACAGGCAAAGAAAAAAACAACGAAGAACATGTAAAACCCGAAGAAACAGAGGAAAAACAAGAAGAAGAGCCGTTTTCTTTTTTTGAAAATGAAGAAGAGCAAACTTTTTCTAAAAACGAATCGGAAAGTTTTGAATTTGATGCGGAAAATTTCAAATTATCCTCTTTTTCGGAAGACGAAATGGGAGAGCAGGACGTTAACGCTTTAATCCAAAAAGGTGTCTCACTTTATGAAGTAGGCGACATAGAAAACGCTCTTATAGTTTGGAAACAAGCAAAACAATTGCAACCGGACAATGAATTTTTGCAAGAATACATTTCAAATGCCGAAAACGAATTGGGCTATCAAAATGAAGAGCAAAATCAAGAAATTGAAGAAAACGAAACATTCAGCGAAACCCAGCATCAGGAAGAGATTGAGGAAGAAATTATATTCAATGAAGATGAGTTAAGCGGAGAATTGAAAAGGGTTATCGCTACCGCAAGAAGCGGAGATATTGAAAGGGCAAAGAATATTCTGAAAAGCCTTCTTGAAAACAACCAAATAAACGACAAGCAATATTCTTTAACCTTGAAGTATATTTCAAAACTTGACAAGGAAGTGGGACTGTCAATTATCAAAAATAAAATAAAGAATTTTGTTGAAGACAAGGAATTTGACAAGGCGTTGGAGTATCTTGAAAAATACGGCGATAAATTAAAATTTGACGAAAAAAACAGAATTGAGCAGTATGTTGTCCAGAAAAAACAGGAATTTGAATTGTCTCAATCATTTGAACTTGAACTTGAAGAAGAGCCTGAAAAGAAAACTCGCCCCAAAAGGGATTTTTCCAAAAAGAGAGAAAAAAGAGTAACTCTGCCTCAAAAAAAGAAAAACAGATTTAATTTCGGACAGTTTTTTAAAACAACATTCTTCTTTCTTCTTCTTTTGGCAATTCTCGGTATTGTCGTTTATTACGGAATAAGCATTATAAAGAAAAATGTCCAGACAAACGACAACAACTTTGATTTTCAGACATTTCAAGTAAATCAAAAACAGAAAGAAAAAGAGCAACTTTTCAAAAAATTCATAAACGAGGCAAAAGACTATTTTGACATGGGCGAATATTTATTTGCCTATTACACTTTTTTGCATGCCGAAAGATACGGAAAGTTGGACGAAGGACAGGTTTCGTTTTTAAGCAAAGCAAGAAAACTTATGAAGCAAGAAGCCATAAACAAAAGAAAAGAATTAAGGCTTGCGGAAAGGTATTTTAAGAGAGGGGAATACGAGAAAGCAATCCCGCATTATAAAAAACTTCTGTCGGAAAATCCGGAAGATTTGAGATTGAAGGATAAATTATTTACCTGCTATAAAAAAACAGCAATAAAATACGCTTTAAACAATGAAATTTTAAAGGCAAAAAAATACTTCACCTATGCGCTTGTATTAAACAGAAGCGACACGGATATTCCAAAGCATATAAAGGTGTTGGACAGATACCTTAAAGGAAAAATTAACCAGAGACTTCTCACCCAGTGGTTTTACTTTTTCATTAAGTAAGTATGAGCCTTAAATGCAGGTCATGCGGGCATAGAAACCCGGAAGGAAAAACAATCTGTGAAAAATGCGGTTGCGATTTGAGATACTCAAAGGCATTTGAGCAGATTATGGAAAACGAACAAAAAGAAAAAAAACTTCTTTTTGATATTGAAAACAACGAAAAAAAGCAAAATGTTGAAGACGATTTTCTATTTGATACCTCGGAAGAAGAAATTCTTGAAACATCTTTGGAAGACGATGAAGACGAATACAAACCTATTTCCTCAAAACAGCCTCCGCCCAAAAGAGAATCACCAATAAGCAAACACCTTGAAAAAAAGGAAAAAAGCATTAGGAAGATAGGGGAAATAATATCCCTTGAATTTGTTGAGTTTTTTATATTTTTTTTAATCCTTCTTTTCTCAACAAAAATATTTTTCTCAAACTATGAAATTCCGTCCGTGGAAATAGGAAAAAGTACTTTTGTGGTTTATGTTTTTTTCAACCTGCAATCGCTTATACTCACCGGAAAACCCCTTAGTTATCACTTTACAAAAAAATAAGGGGGAAAAATCCCCCTTTTCCTATATCAAGGTTTTTTCGGATATAGTTAGTCTCTTGTTACAATGTTGCCTTTGTGAGGCGTGCCGGAAATAACCTTGCATTTGGAATACTTTTCTTTTACATCAACAACTTTAACCGTTCCGACAGTGGTCATTTCCGCTCCCAACTCTTCGCCGGTATCAGGGTCAATCAAAACATCGCCTTTTTTCTTAACTGTAAAAACATCGCCTACCTGAACGCCGTTTCTTGAACCTAAATTTATAAAAACACTGTCTCCCTTTACGGCAATCACTTTGCCCTCTTTAACAGTCATTTCGGGAGAATCAATTTTCAAATCCTTAACCTTCTTGCTCAATTTGTCAGCCATCTGCTCAACAATAGGCTCAAATATGTCGTTAACCATAGTTTCGTCGTAATCCGTTCCGCCACCAATGGTTGCAATTCTCAAATTCATAAATTTTTTCTCGCCTTTGCCTTTGTCAACGTAAACAACCTCTCCGGTATCCGTTCTGATAAGCCTAATATCAAGCCTTCCTTCAAGTTTCTTGTTTTTAAACTTAAACCCGATTTTGAAAAAAGCGTCAAAACTTTTTCCCTTGTATGCAAACCTTGTGATTTTTCCGGTTAAAATATACTGGACGCCGATAAGTTTGCCGATTTTCACCGCAGTTGCGGGGTCAACGTTTCCGGAAACACTTAAATTCTGTTCCTTCATTATGGCTTCAAGTCTCTTTCTTTCAAAAACCCTTACCGCTCCCCTTTCAACAAGCGCAGTGGTAAAAAGTTCAACCAATGCCGCGGAAATTTCTCTCTTGTGAGGCTTAAATCCCACCCACAAACCGGCTTCATCAACATCAAAATCAACAATTGCAATTCTCGGCCTCGTATCCTTTGCATAAACCACATTGCCTAAAAGAAGAAAAATTAAAAACACACTCATCAATCTCTTTATCATTTACTCACCTCCGAATCTTTCTCACTTAAATTTACCTATAATTCAGTTAAAACAACTTGATGTAAATCACATTTTTACTTAATGGAATCTTTTAATTCTTTTCCCGGCTTAAAATATACTACTTTTTTAGCCGGAACCTTTACTTTTTCGCCGGTCTGGGGGTTTCTTCCTATTCTCGGATTTCTCTTTCTTATTCTAAAACTTCCGAATCCCCTCAATTCAATTCCCTCTCCCTTTTTAAGAGATTCAATCATAGAACCCAAAAAAGTGTTAACAATGGACTCGGCGTTCTTTTTACTCATTCCCATTTCCTGAATTAAAATGTTTATTAAATCAGCCTTTGTCATAAAAAACCTCCTATATTGAATTTAAAAGTTTTAAGGCTTTATTTTTAACTTTCGGATACTTTGCGGCAAGTTTTAGATTTGCCTTGGCAAGTTCTCTGTTTCCCGTTTTTAAATAACATTTTGCAAGTTCAAGGTAGATTTCTCCGCTTTCAAGACCCAATGCAAGACATTTTTTGTAAATCTCAATAGCCTTTTTGTAATTATCAAGTTTTTTGCATACCTTTGCAAACATTAAAAGATATTCCTTGTCAACATTATCCGCATCTTCGCATTTTTCAAGAGAAATGTAAGCACTTTTGTAATCGCCATTGTCAATGTAATTCTTTGCGTTTTCTTTGCATGTTTTTAAAAGATAGTATTGCTCAAAATCCTCTTTAAAATCTCCGGCAATTGAGTCAAGCATTTGCTCTATTTCTTCACGCCTGTCGGAAGGTGCAACATCAAGAAGTTTTCTTGCGTAATAGTACGCCATAAGTTTGTTTTTCTCAACATTCAAATAACTTTCCGATAAAAGAGAGTAAGCCTCAACGGGCTTTTCATTCAACTTTACCGCTTTCAGCCACATCTCTCTTGCTTTGTCCAATTGCCCGTCGTTTACAAAC
>JAMOUY010000272.1 GCA_027067895.1 Acidobacteriota bacterium | reverse complement strand
AAGTTGATGTGAAAAAATTGTATGTTCTTTTTATCCTTGTTTTTGTTTTGTTTGTGGTTTTTACAGCGAATTATTTTCTTCCCTTGGCTATTAAAAGAGGATTTACGCCTTATCAAAGGTTGCTGACCGAAAGCAGAGTGCTTGTTTATTATTTGAAAGTGCTTTTAATTCCTTTTCCCTCGGATATTTTTTTATACCTTGAATTTCCTTTTCCCAACTCTGTTTTGCTTTATCTGTCAACGCTTTTTTCAATTTTAATCCTTATCATTCTTTTTCTTTCTTCTTTTTATCTTTACGGCAAAAACAGGCTCGCTTCTTTCGGAATTTTGGGCTTTTTTCTATTCCATGTTGTTGAAAGTACGACAATTCCTCTTTATACCGCTTTTTTACACAGAAATTATGTTCCGTCTTTTTTTCTTTACCTCGCCTTGTTTTCAATTTTGTTTTCAATAATAAAGAAAAAAGAGTTTGTTTTTCTTTTATCTTTTTTAATGATTGCCAATTTTTTGTTTGTGTTAAAAATTCATAATGCAAAATACACTTCGCCGTTTTTCTATCTTTCGGAAAACTATAAATATTTTCCTGAAAACAAGGATTTGTGTCTTGCTTTGGGTAGTAAATTCGCTGCAAGAGGTTTGTATAAAAAGGCGGTTGATATGTATTTAAAATCTTTCAAACCGGATAAGGTTGATAAAAGTGTGGAACTTATTTTAAACGCTTTTCTAAACCTGAAAAAATACAATGAAGTAATTCAATTGGGAAAAAACTATGACAGTATTGAGATTAACCGTATTGTGGGTAATGCGTACAAAAAATTGGGAAATTACAAAATGGCCGAAACATATTTTAAAAAATCCCTTGAAAAGGGGTTTAACAATCAGGTATTTTTCGCTTATCTTGATTTGCTTGCAAGGCAGAGAAGGTTTGAAGATATTCTTCTGCTGATTAAAAAATATGAGGACAAAGCGGAACAAAACGAACTTTTGACAATGTATAAAATCAATTCGTATATTGAACTCGGTCTTTTCAACAAAGCAGAGCCTCTCTTTAATTCATTGAAAACGGAAAATATAAAGCATTGGCTTAAAGGCAAATACCTTCTTGCAAAAGGCGACACGGACGGAGGAATTTCAGAATTAAACAAAGTAAAAATCAAAATGTTTTCGCCTTTAAACGTTTTTATTGAATTGCAAAAGGTTTTGCTTCTTTCGGAAGGCTATATGGCGAAAGGCGAGTGTGAAAAAGCATTGCAAATTCTTGAAAAATATAGGAAAAAGGGATTTTTTGTTTCCGTTATTGAAACGCAGTTAACAAAAGTAAGAAAGAGGATAAAAGATGGTAAATGTTTTAAAAAATAACAAAGCGGTTTTATTTCTTGTTGCGATTACGGTATTTGTCGCATACCTTGCTTTTTTGCCCGCGCCGTTTTACTTTGACGATTTTTACAACATTGTTTATAATCCCGATTTGGTTTCCCCTTTTAAAGCGTTAACTTCAAAAGCGGGTGGAATCAGGCCTCTTGCCTATTTGTGGTTTTACTTTGATAAAGTGATTTTCGGGTTGAATCCTGTTTTATTTAGGCTGGAAAATATTGTTTTGCACGTTGCAAATTTTTTCATTGTTTTTCTTGTTTTGAGAAAACTTACGGCTGATTTTGGCGATGAAAACTCTTTTTTAATTTCTCTTTTTGTTTCAACTCTTTGGGTTTTGAATCCTGTAAATTCGCAAAGTGTCGGCTATATTGTCCAAAGAATGAATGAGGTTTCAACAACGTTTGTTCTTCTCGGTTTTCTGTTTTATCTCAATTTTTTGGAAAAAAGGGAAAAAATCTATGTGTTTTTGTTTGCGTTATCTTTTTTTCTTTCTCTTGGATTTAAGGAAACGGGAATTTTGCTGATTCCTTTGTGTTTGTTGCATTACACGTTTTTT
>JAMOUY010000271.1 GCA_027067895.1 Acidobacteriota bacterium | reverse complement strand
TTAATCCGCTTTCCGCAACGGTTTTGTAAAGAAGAGCAAAAACGCCATAAGGGGCAAGGGAAATAACAAACCCCGTAATTTCCATCATTAAAGCGTAAAAAGACCCAAAAAAATCCGACAAAAAATCTTTCTTTTCGCTTTTCAATTTGAGAATGAAAAAACCGCATAGAAGGGCAAAAAAGATTACCGACAAAACCTCTCCGTTTGCCATAGCCTTGAAAATATTTTCCGGCACTATTTTTAAAAATATTTTTGAAAAACTGAATTTTGACACAAGTTTTGCAACTTCAACGGAAGTTTTGGACGCAATATCCGCATTAACTCCCGGCTTGAAAATATTTACAAGCAATTGTCCCGTTAAAATTGCAAGAAGGCTTGTAACAACATAGTAGAAAAAAGTTTTTATCCCTATTTTTCCGATAGACACGGCATCTTTGCTTGATAACACCCCGCTGACAATAGAAGTGAAAATTAACGGAATTACAAGCATTTTTAACAGCCGAATAAACAAATCAGCAAAAATTTTTACAAAATCTAAAAATTGAGGAAAAAGTAAACCGCTTAACCCTCCTAAAACAATGCCAATTAATACTTGAACATGTAAAGGAATTTGTCTTTTCATACATACTCCGTAAAAATAGTTAATTTATTGATAATTCATTAAGTTAATTATATAATATTTTTATCTGACAAACGAGGTTAATATGAAAAAAGGAAATATTGTTGTGGTAAACCTACAAAATCCGAGAGAAAAGGTGTTGGGCCTGCTACTTGAAATAAACTCGGCAGGCATTACAATAAGGGGAATTGACGTGCATTCTTTTACCGACTGGACAAATTCTTTTTTAAACAAAGACAGCGAGGTTTCAATAACGCCCACCACCGTTTTCTTCCCAATGCACAGGGTGTTAAGTTGCTATATTGATGAAGACTCGGGAGGCGTACCTTCGTTTTCCACTCAGTTTAAAAACAAAACCTCGGAAAACTTAAAGGATATTTTAAAATGAGTTTTTTCAAAAAAATAGTTTCAAAAATAAAAGAATTTCCTTTGAAAAAACAGGAAAAAGAAGAAAAAACAGTCAACGAAAAAGAAGAAATTGAAATTAAAAACATAGAAAATGTTGAAGATTTCTGGCGGGTTTTTTATACTCTCAAAAGAGAAAGAAGGCAAGACATCCTTGCGGAAGAAATAAAATCTCTTTTGGAATCCTTAAATGAAGACATTAAAAAACAACTTCACAGAATAATAAGGACAAGGCTTTACGCAATTGATATCGGAGAAAATGAAAATAAAGAATTTATTAAACATTTTGTTAATTTTAGAATTAAAATGTACAATCCTCTTTTTAAAAAAAGCCAAGACACAAGACTTGCAAAATTGATTTTAACCATAATTTCAAGGTATCCTGACGCTATAAAATCTCAAAAAATATCCGACTCAAACACATCAATATTCAACAAAGACGATATTGAAATACAAAAACTTTCAAACGAATTGTTAAATATGTACAAACTCACTCCAAGCGAGGTTGAGCATACAATTCAAAAAATAATCGATTACAACAGAAAAAACGTAACGTTTACCGAAGAAGAGGAAAGTGTGTTGACCAATTCAGAACTTTTGAGAAATCTCTTGGAATCAATAACCTTCCTTCTTCAAGACTTTGTTGAAAAATGCAACAACTGGAAAAAGTACTTTCTTAAAACCTATCTTTTTGACGACCCGGCACTTTTAAAAATTTTAAATTTTGACAAAAAACTTCTGTTTAATGACAAATTTGAAGATTTAGACTTTGTTGAAATTGTTTTTACAAAAAACGTTAAAGGGGAACTTGAACCCCTTGTTGAGGAAAATCTGAAACCTTTATTGAAAAAAGACGTCTCGGCAGTTATAAACAGAATGAAAAGACAGATAATAAAAGAAGAAAAAGAATTTA
>JAMOUY010000270.1 GCA_027067895.1 Acidobacteriota bacterium | reverse complement strand
ACAGGTTTAAAATGGAAAGCAGACTTGAAAACCTTGGGCGACTCGGGAATTTTCACCTTTGAAAAATCAACAACAAATTTTTTCTTAGGCTCTTTTTTTTTCTTTTCTTTAAGATTTTCAAGGTATTTTTCCCTTTGTTTTTTTATTTTTTCTTCGGTTTTTTTGTTTTCTTCGGTCAGTTTTTCCAAAATTTTGTCTTTTTTCTTTTCAACGTAAACACCTTTGTTGGCAGGCCCCGAAGCAAAAGAAACGAAAGCAAAAATTATTGCAAACAAAAAAACAAGCGATTTTTTCATAAATCCCCCTTTAAAAATTAAGATTACAAATTTATTTTACGCCAAATAAAAATTTTTGTTTCAGGAATTTAAAAAAATACTGCAAATTTACCAGTCTTTATACTTTGTCCCGTCTATGGCCGTCCCTTCGCTTAACGAATAAACATCGTAAACGTTTTGCCCGCCCCAAGTTGTAGAGTCCGGGTCGTCCTGCACAGAACGAAGCCCCCACTCCGCTTTTCCGGTCATAGGGTCCACGGGGATTCTTCTTAAAAAACGGATTTTTCTGTTTACCGTGCCTATTATTCTCACTCCGTCAACAAGAGTTTCAAGGTCCGGCGGATAACCCATCGTTTCGGGCCCGCCTTTGGGAATTACTCCCATGTCGCTCAACTCTTTGTAGCGGTCTATTGCCCGCCTGATTTCCCTTAAAGAGCGTCGCAATTGAATTTCTTTTTTTCTTTTAACCGTAAGTTTTAAAAAAGGCACAACGGCAGATGCCAAAATTGCAAGAATTGTCGCAGCAACAAGAAGTTCAATATAGGTAAAGCCTTTGGTTTTTTCGGTTTTCATAGCGTTTTTCCGAGAAAAAATCTCACTTAATTATCACTTCGCCGTTAACAAAGGTTGAATTTGCTCTTCCGCCTTCAAAAAGTTTTACAGCAGAAGACGGCTCAACTTTTAAAATAGTTTTCCCCGGCGCAACCGCCTGAAAGAGAATGTTTGCAAGAATTCCCGTTCCGCTTCTGCCTTTCTCTCCGCCTCTTCTGTCAATTGTTATTGCTATCTTGCCGTTTCTGTTATCCCAAACGGGAACAAAGGAAGCGTCAACCCCGTCCTGTTTCATAAACCCGCCGTCCATCACGTTTAAAACTTTTAAAACTTTCGGGTCAAAAGTTATCACAAGGTCAACGTTGTCTATGTCTTTAAAATTTGTTGCAAAAACCGTAACGGAGAAACTGTTTCCCGCTTGTTTAACCGTTCTTTTAGGAGAAAAAGAAACAATGGCAGGCATGCCTGAAACCTGATTCAAACTGTTTTCTTTTTGCTGATTTTTTTCTTTGGGAGAAGACATTTTTAAAGGTTTTTCTTTTTTCACAGGATTTTCTTTCTTTTCCTCGGCATGGTTAATGTTTTTATGATTTAAAAATCCCTGAGGTGGAAAATTGCTCTCAACTTCGCTTCCAACACTGTAAGGCATAAGGTCTTCTTCAACAATATTGGGACCTCTAACAATATGCGGGGTTATGGTCATCATTATGTCGGTTTGCTTTACCTCTTTTGAAGTGTTTGAAAACAACTGTTTTAAAATAGGCAAATCGGCAAGCCCTTTAATGCCGTTTAAAGAAGTTCTCTCGGTATTTTTCAGCAATCCGGCAAGCATAACCGTTTCTCCCGATTTCACCCTAACGACCGTTTCAACCGTTCTTTTTCCAATAACAGGCTGAAAAGCGGTTTTGTCAACAATTGAAGAAACTTCTAATTTCAGTTTAAGAGTTATATCTCCGTTATGGTGAACCCTCGGTTCAACCTCAATTTTTATACCCACTTCCTGATAATTGTAGGAGGTTAAGGGCTGTCCGTAAATTCCATTGTAGTTGGGCGTGGTTTGTCCGGGATTAGTGGGAATTCCGGTAAACGAAGTAGTTGCGATGGGAACGGACTGTC
>JAMOUY010000269.1 GCA_027067895.1 Acidobacteriota bacterium | reverse complement strand
AATATAATTTTGGTAATCTCTTAATTATGTGATTTGGCGCACTTGACTTTTAAA
This sequence comes from Acidobacteriota bacterium, assembly GCA_027067895.1. Lineage (GTDB taxonomy): Bacteria > Acidobacteriota > Holophagae > Thermotomaculales > Thermotomaculaceae > Thermotomaculum. Next base: position 7,591 of record JAMOUY010000269.1, on the reverse strand, counting down.
TTTTTAAAGGTTACCTTATTATTAAAATTACGAATAAAGGAGAAAACAGGGTAACATGTTAAATTCTGAGAAAAAGGGTAATGATTTGAAAAGCGAGACAAAGGTTTTCTCGGATGAAAATGCTCAGACCTATACCGAATATGCAATTCTCCTTGTTTTGATTTTTGTCCCTATTCTTTGGATTTTAAAGGCATTTATTCAGGCTGTGAATTTTAATTTCAACCTGATAAGTTTTTTTGTGCAATTGCCTTTTCCGTAAACCATAAATTTTAGGAGGTGCTTATGTTGTCAAAACTTTTGAAGTTGGCCGGGAATATGGATTTTTCCGGAGTAAAAGACTCTTTTGCAGAATTGGATTTGAAAAATTTTGCAAAGAAGTTTCATGAAGATGAAACGGGACAGGGAATGACCGAGTACATTATCATTATTGTGCTTGTAGCAATTCTTGTTATTGTGGTGGTTAAGCTTTTTGGTAAAAAGATTAAAGCGTTGTTTAAGGGTTCAACAGACAAACTCGGTGAAGCAGGTAGTGAAGCCGGTATAGACGGCGGCGGAAATTAACAATAAGTAGAGAATTGTAATTAGGTTATGGAATTTTTAAGGGATACTCTTTTATACTTTGTGATTGCGGTTTGCGCCATTACCGATGTTATGTACGGAAAGATTTTCAATAAGATAACCTATCCGGCCATTATTTTAGGGCTTTTAATAAATCTTGCCCTTGGAATGAAACATTTTCAATCGGCTGTGATAGGAATGATTGTGGCTTTTATTATGTTTCTTATTGTTTTTCTTATCGGAGGGCTTGGGGGAGGCGATGTGAAACTTATGACCGCAATAGGGGCTATAAAAGGGTATCCCTTTGTTATGTATGCCGCTTTTTATTCAGCCCTTGTTGGCGGGTTAATGTCAATAGCCATAATGATATGGAAGGGCAAATTTATAAGGGGTATGAGAAATATTTTCAGGGTTATTTTTTCCTATATTTTCTCTTTTATCTTTCCGGGAGTTAAGCCTCTTTCTCTTAATCCGGAAGAAAGCGAAAGAATTCCCTTCGGTTTTGCAATTTGTTTGGGCACTTTGTGGGCTGTGGTGGAGTTTATGTTTAATGTTTCCATTTTTGATTTTTTTAAGATTTAAGGAGTTTATATGAGCAACGGCAGAAAAGGTTCATCAATAGGCGAATATATGATAATCCTTATTTTAATTGCCGTTGTTGCAATGATAGGTACTTATGCATATAATAAATTTGTTGTAAAAAAATCCTTTGAAACGACAATTCAATCTCTTGACAGAGGACAGGATATTTCAACTGGTTTTGTTGAAGAAAAGACAAAAACCTTTGATAAAGTAAAATTGGCCGCGCCTATGTTTTTGGCGTTATTTTCAATAATTGTTTTTGTTATGATAATTTTTTCAACCATGAATGCCGCAAAAAAATCCAAAAGAAAATTTAAAGACCTTGGAGACGATGAAGACGGTCAGGCATTGACCGAATTTATACTTATTTTTCCCTTGCAACTTTTTATTACATTGTGCATCATGCAGTTAAGTCTGCTTTACACTGCAAAACTTGTGGTAAATTATGCCGCTTTCAATGCGGCAAGGGCTGCGGTGGTGGTTATTCCTCAATCAATAGACCAAGAGATTTCAGGACAGATAAATTTACCCGGAGGTGAGGAAACAGTTCACAATCCTTGGAGTAATAACAATGAAGACGATGAAAGTTTGAAAAAATTTAAACTTATAAAAAAAGCGGCTGCATTGTCCTTAATGCCGATATGCCAAGGCTCAAAGGCTTTTCTTAACGGTTTTAAAATAACCGTGATAGGCGGGCATACTTACAGTGCCATGGATATTATAGAAACGTTGCAACTTGACCATTTAATAAATCTTCTTTCCGATTTCATAGGATACATAGGCGATATTTTTGGAGTTAATGACGTAGATAAGTACACACAGGCTGTTGTTTACAGGTACATGTACGCTTCTCTTTTTACAAATATTGAAATACTTGACACAAATCTTGATGTTCAATCCGGCGAAAAAACCTATTCAAGAAGCGATGTGATTGTCGTGAGAGTAAAATTTCCGTATTACATGATTATTCCCATAGCAAACAAATTTATGGGAAAAAAGTTTAACGAAGAATTGTTTAACGATTTGGGTTTGAGCAGTTCAACTCAGGAAACTCTCGGTTACCTTGATAACGATTATTTTTCAATTTTAAGAGTTGAAAGTGATGGGTATGTATATCCCATTACGGCAGATTGCGCAATGCACGTTGAAATGAAGGCTTCTCATTAAGGAGAGTTTATGATTGCGAGAATTAGAGGATTACACAAAAACGAAAGCGGGCAGTCAATTGTTTTTTCCGCTATCACCTTCTTGTTTTTGGCTTTGTTCGTTTTTATGGTTTTGAATGTCGGAGATGTTACTTCAAGAAAAATGAGGCTTACAAACAATGCCGATGCGGTTGCCGTTTCCGGCGCAACTTGGATGTGCAGGGGATACAACCTTACCGCAATGCTCAATATTACCCAAGCGCAGGTACTTGCAATAATTATTTTGTTGAAATCCGTGAAAACCACGGACAATATTGCGGACGGATTGCTTGCGGCGCAAATGGCTGTTGCCAGCGCATTGACCGGTTTTCCTTTAACGTCGGCAATCGGGGCTTTTCTTACGACTTTGACGGTTGCCGAACAAAGCGTTATGGGGGGAATCAGGGGGACTTACGAGCCTCTTGCCGATTCTTTGGAAGGCAACGGTGAGGGGATTTTGTGGGATGTTGAAGATGCGTTGGTTATAGCGGAAGACGTGGAAGTTAGCATAATTCCGGTTATAGCGCAGGTAGAGGCCGTAAAAACGGGGCTAGCCAACGGTGCCACTATCGGTTTTTTATATCCTTTAATTCCCGATGTTGATTTGAAACTGCCGTTTATAGATGCCGAGGATAGAAAATTCAAATCTCTGTGTCGCCCGGTCGCGGACCACTTCAACGCTATTTCAAGGGCGATTGACACAAAAGTTGCAAAAATCGGAGATGTCGGTATGAACGGGCAGAAAAACATAGAGCATATGCCAACAACGAGTTTTTTGGGTTCTTCCGAAGTAAGCGATACTTTGGGAAGTTTTTTGGATGTTTTAACTGCCGGAGACTTTGGGCCTGCGCCGTTAGAATATTTCAAAGCATACTTTCCCTATCCTTTGTTAAGGGTTTTGCCTCCGTTTATAGGTGCTGTTTTTGATGCTGTTGCAAGGGCAAACTATATGGCTATGTGTACTGACCAGCCCGGAAAATATACTTTTAAAAATACTTCCAACAATTGTTCTGATTGTAGTGCACATGCGGACAATCTGACAAAAATTAATTACGGGATTATGGTGGGAATGACTGTTAGAAAAAACGAGGTTGACCGTATTGAAGATATGCTGACCAAACACGATTGCAACTGCGGAGACCCATCCCCATGTAAAGTGGTTGGACAGATTACTAACAAAAATGGAGAATCTGAGGATGTTTGCGCCTATATGGAGCCTGTTGTTGAAGGGCAAGACATTTGGCTTGAAGGAGAAAGCGCAGCCGGTGTTTTGGAGGGTGGAGATGCCAGATTCTTTTTTAAAAGAATTATGAGAAAGCAATGTGAAAAAAGAGATGTAAGTTATGCTTGGGTTAATCCGGATGATTTCGGATTAACGGTTGATGAAAACGAGTTAAGATGGGATGGAAAGGTAAAAGTGAAAATTATCAAGGAGTATAAGGTTAGCGGTTGCGAATACGAAGAAACAAGAGAAATATCTCAGGCGGATGCTTTGGGAAGCAGAGGCGTAGGAGACGTAGATAAACCGAGGCCTTACCTTTTAAACAGAGAAGACGACAACGGCAAAGAATATTGGCAGACACATAAGGATTATGTCGGAATAGTTTACAATCTGCCGAAAGAAAACATTGTAAACATAAAAGCCGGTTTGAAAAACCCCAATCCTGTGGGAATGATTTACTTTTCTCAGGCTGAAATTTATATACCCGACGGAGTTGAGCCTCATTTGTTCAACCAGTGTTGGCAGGTTAGGCTTGTTAGATTTACCAAATTTCAGGAAATTGCGGAAAAACTTGACGAGTCCGGAGTTGGTCAGGCTTTGTCCCTTGGTGGCGCAAATTCCGGAAATACGGGCAAGTTTATGAGGTTTTTTAATGCGTTAAAGGAGATGTTTAATGGCGATGTTATCATTCACTGATGAAAAAGGCCAGTCAATGACTGAATTCGTTATGGTAATTCCGGTTTATTTGATAATGATTTTCGGGTTGATTTTCTTTGTTAAGGCTTTTTTCATTAAACAGCAAACAATCTCTGCTGTAAGGTATGTAACCATAGCGAAAGGAGAATTTAAAAAGAATGACGATGAGGTGAAGGAAACTCTCGGCAAGGTTTTTTTCAATCGTGTTGACAAAGAAAGCGCAAGTTTTTCTTCGCTTGAATCTTCGGAAGGTTTGGATACTGTTTTTTCCAATGCCGGTGGCGATGAAAGCGAAGCCATAAATGTGCTTTTCGGAGTTTTGGATGAGGTTAGCAGTACAAAGGGCTATAAAGTGACTTACCAAATCAATGTTAAGGGGGATTTAACCCAGAAAATTATAGGCGACAAAAGCAAGGTTACAATAAGCACCACTTATTTTATTGATAAAAACACTTGGAGTCACAAAGACGTGGGCAGTTTTATGGGGTTTTTATGGGAAATAATAAAATCTTTCGGCGGAGATTTGACGGGTTTGGGGGAGAGCGATTAAAACTATGAAAAAATTAGCAAGAATATTTTTAATTGTTTCAATAATTTTCGGTTTTCTTTGGATTGGGGCAAGGTTTCATTTTTTGGTTCAAAATGTTGACGCCGATGTTTTTGATGTTTTTAACATTGCCACAAAACCTATACCTGATTTTCGCGAAGGAGCGAATTATTCCCCTGTCGGTAAAACCGTCATAAACGGAATTCCTTTTAAATATTCCGTTGAAGTGGTGAATGCTGATATAGATGAGATTCTGGATTATTACAAAAAACTTTATACGCCGCCTTATCAGAGAATTTTTACGGATGAGCAACTTGAAAAGGCAGGTGTTAAAGAGGGCGATACCGCTTTTAAAATAATTAGAGGATTTGAGATACTTTACGGTAAAATAGCCCCCCCTCTTGTGGAATATAAGACCGAAACAACGGGATTTTTGGGAATATTGGATAAAGGCAACAATACCGATTTTTATATCTCGAAAAACAAAGGAAAAGAGATTGTCCCCAAAATTATTATGGCTTTAAAGCAGAATGAAAATTCTGAAAAAACCACAATAATTAAATATTGGACTAATGGATTGTTTGGTCCGGATAAAATTTTCCCGAAAGGAGACGAAGATTTACCCGGTTTTGATTTGGAAGATATAGACAGACACCCTTATTCTCAGAGATTGTTGTCTATGGCTCAAAGCGACGATTATTCTTCAAGCAAAATAACGGTTTACAGAGTGGACGACAATTTGGATTCCACCATTATTTACTATGTTTCCGATTTAAGGGGAAACGGGTGGCAAATTCCCGAAAGTGTTGTTGAGGCGCTTGAAAAACAAAAAGAAAAGAGATTTATTTACGCAAAAAAAGACGGCAGAAGCGTTTACATAACTTTTAATGTCGGAAAAGACAATTACACACAGGTTGTAATGGTAGAAAGATACGAATAAATATTCAGGAGGGTTTATGGATAAGAAAAAGGCAATGATTTTTGCCGTAATAGTTGCCGTGATAGGAGTTATTTTGGTGCAACTCTATATCATGGGGGAAAAGAAAAAATACACGGACGAAACAAAATTGGTTAAAGTGCTTGTGGCTAAAAAGAATATAGCGGCGGGTACTCCTATTGAAAGGTCAATGTTGACGGTTAAAAAGTATTTTAGGGAATTTGTTCCGAAAGATGCGGTTAAGGTAAGGGACGTAACAAGAATTTTAGGTGTTCCGCCTAAGGTGGACATAAAAAAAGGCGAACCGATACTTGCTTCCCATTTCAGAGAGGGAGGTGTTGCGGGGCTTTCCACCAAGTTTTTGTCCGGCGCAATACTTCCGGGAGAAAGGGCAATAACGGTTAGAGTTGATGAAGAAACAGGAGTTGCCGGTTTGATTAGGCCGGGAGATTATGTTGATATACTCGGGACGTTTAACAAAGTAGGAAACGGAGTTATGGGACAGACGGTTACCATTCTTCAAAGCGTACCCGTTCTTGCCATTGGGAGTCAAGTGGGAACGTCAATAAACAGAAAAAAAGTGAGAGTTGGAAAGAGGTACAGAACAATTACCCTTTCGGTTACGCCTGAGGAAGCGGAGTTGATTGAATTTGCAAGAAGAAAGACAAAACTTGTCTTTGTTTTGAGAAATCCTGAGGATACAAAAACAATTGAAAATCTTAAAAAGGTTAATTTTTCAAGCATTTTCACCGGCGACACTTTAAAGCAGTTACAAAAAAGAAGAAATCAAATGAATAAAAAAAGAATAGAAGTTTTGAAATAAATAAAAGGATTAGGAGGAGGTTACTATGAGAAAAAGGATACTTTTGATTTTTGCGATATTTTTTCTATGTTTCGGTTTGATGGCTCAGGAATTGACATTGGTTATGGGAAAACAGAAAGTTATTCCCGCAAACGGAGTTAAATCCGTTTCTTCCGGCAATCCGAGAATAGTTAGAATTGTAATTCCGAAAGACCAATCAAAGATAATTTTAAAAGCGGTTCGCTCAGGCACTACAACGGTTACGATGTTAATGCAGGACGGCTCGACGCAGGAAATCACCGTTAATGTTATTGCTCACGACCCGGAAAAGATTAAAAAAGAAGTTGGGCAGTTGCTTTCCGGAGTTGAAGGAATTGAAATCAAGGTTGTCGGAGATAAGGTGATAATAGACGGAGAGATTCTTACCGAGAGGGATAATAAGAGAATTGAAAAAGTAATGAAACTTTATGGCGACCAAGTTGTTAAGTTTGCCGAATTTAACAGGGCTTACCTTCCAAAGGAAGACAACATAATGGTTGAGTTCAACTTTGTTGAGGTAAACACAAACAAAATGGGAAATTACGGAATTAACTGGAATCAGGCTATTAAGCCTCTTTCCGTTGAATATGCCAAAGATTTTGGAAGCGGAAATGTTTTGAAAAGCACGGTTGGTATCGTTTCAAATTTTGGTCAGGCTTTGAATATTATGGTTGGAAACGGAGATGCGAAGGTTTACGATACACACAGGGTGATAACTGTTTCCGGACAGCCTGCCGAATACTTTGTCGGCGGTGAATTCGGAGTGAGAAACATTACTCGGGACACATCGTCCGTTGTTTGGAAAAAGTACGGCACAAAATTTACCGTAACGCCTGAGATTGATTCGTTAAACAACATGAGAATTAAAATTGATTCAGAAATATCCGAATTAAGCGGTGCTTCTGTTGACGGAATTCCTTCTTTAAATACAAGAAAAATCAATACCATCGTAAGAATCAAAGAAGGGCAGACAATTGCTCTCGGAGGTTTTATCAAAAGAATTAAAAGGCAGGACATTCAAAAG
>JAMOUY010000268.1 GCA_027067895.1 Acidobacteriota bacterium | reverse complement strand
TTTAAGGTTAAGGTATCAAAATTAAACAAGGTTATTTTTTCAAAAACAGTGGAAAAAACAAAAAAAGAGCAAAATTCGCCAAAAATAAAAACAAAAATCAAGGGAAAGATAAAAATAGGCTTTATTTCCGACGGGTTTACCTCAAAACAGGACTTTTTAAACGACATTGGAAAACTTAAAAAAGAGTTTCTCTCATACAAACCCTATTCAATTTACAAAAACCGATTTATTTTTGAACCTATTTTGGTAAAAAACCGAACTTTTACAAACAAAAATACTTTCGGAATGAAAAGGTATATAACGGTTTCAAAATTGAAAGAAATTTATCAACTTCTTGAAAAAACCGACTGCGATTTCTTTGTTGTGGTTGTAAATTCAAAAAAATACGGCGGTTCGGGAATACTAAACAACTTTTGCTGCGTTACCTCAAAAAACAAACTGTCCGGATTTGTCTTTGTTCACGAATTCGGCCATTACTTTGCGGGGCTGGGAGACGAATACTTTACCTCAAAAACAACATACAACGAATTTTATCCTAAAAACTTTGAACCGTTAGAGCCTAATTTAACAAGAAAGACAAAGTTAAACCAAATTAAATGGAAAGATTTAATAAACAAAGATACCCCTATTCCCACTCCCCCCGTTGAAAAATACAAAGACAAAGTGGGGCTTTTTGAAGGGGGCGGATACCTTGCAAAAGGAATTTACAGGCCGCAACTTCACTGCATAATGAAAGACAGGGGATACAAAAAATTCTGCAAAGTCTGTGAACAAGCAATAGAAGAAAGGATAAATTCCCTAATAAACTCCCGTTAATTCTTTGAATTTCTCCCCGGTTTCTTGGTAAAAATAAGTTTTATAGGTACATTTGTCAGCCCGAATTTCTCCCTTAACTGGTTTTCAATATACCTGTGGTATGAAAAATGAGGGGGATATTGGGAGTTTGTAAATATGGTAAATGTTTGGGGCAAAACCCCTGTTTGAGTTATGTAATACATTTTAAAAGGCTTTTTCCTGACAGGAGGAGCCTTATGCTTTCTTGAAACCTCTTCAAGAAACTTATTCAGCTCCGAAGTCTTTATCTCTTTTGTAGCCTGTGCCATAACCTCGTCAATAATTTTAAAAAGTTTCTTTACCCTCTGCCCTGTTTTTGCCGATATAAAAACAACCGGGGCATAGTCAAGAAACTTCATTCTCTGCTTTAAAACCCTTTCATACTCTTTAACCGTGTCCGTATCCTTTTCAACCAAATCCCACTTGTTGAAAACAATGATAACGTTTTTGTAATTATTGTGCGCAAAGCCGGCAATGTTTGCGTCAAGAAGCGTCGGGTCGCCGGTTGAATCTATAAGCATTAAAACAACATCACTTCTCTTTATATTCTTCTGGGCAAGCAAAACACTTATCTTTTCAACAAAATGCTTAACCTTCTTTTTCTTTCTAATACCGGCAGTGTCAATTATCCTGTAAGTCTTTCCGTTATACTTGAAAACAGCGTCAATTGCGTCCCTTGTGGTTCCCGCAAGGTCTGAAACAAGAGCCCTCTCTTCCCCTATTATCCTGTTTAAAAGGGACGATTTTCCCACATTGGGCTTTCCTATAATTGAAATTCTTATTTCGTCTTCACCTGTTTCTTCGTCATCGTCAATGTCTTCAAGGTATTCGGAAACTATTTCAAGCAACTCCTCAACTCCCGTGCCGTGCTCTGCCGAAATAGTCGTATAATGCTCAAAGCCCAGAGAGTAAAAGTCAACAATATTGTCCTTTGCCCCTTTCAAATCAACCTTGTTAACGGCAACAATAACAGGCTTTCCGCTTCGCCTTAAAACATCGGCAACCTCTTCGTCCATAGCGGTTAACCCTGCGTGTCCGTCAACAATCATAACAATTACGTCAGCCTCTTCTATCCCCTTTAATGTTTGAGTCTTCATCTGGGAAAGAATATAA
>JAMOUY010000267.1 GCA_027067895.1 Acidobacteriota bacterium | reverse complement strand
CCAGCCATTTTTCTTTGTGGGGCATTGGTCTAGGGGTTAGGACGCCGGCCTCTCACGCCGGTAGCAGGGGTTCGATTCCCCTATGCCCTACCATTTTCTATAATCTCTCAAAAAAAATTAAGTATTAAGATGATTTTTTTGCCAAAAATCTAAACCTTGTCTTTCAATTTTTTAAAGCAAAATATTTAGAATGTTAGCCTTACTCTTTAAATTCAACTACAAAAGACAAAAAGTCTTTCAACAATTACCTTGTAATGGGAATTGCGCTCATAGTATTGTAATCGTAATCTCCAATAACCCCTATTGCAAAAAATCCTGTATTTGAAGAAAAACTTAAATAATCTCCGTCCTCAATACCATCAAACACTTCCTTCACAACAAACTGACTATGTTCATAAGGAGTTAAATCCATTTCTTTTTCCTGCTTAATGCTTCCCTCTTTGTCAATTAACTTTACCGTTAACCTGACATTGGAATTGTTGGGATTAAAAATCGCAACTCCGTTCCAAAAATCCTGATTTGTATTTAAGAAAAAATACCCTTTCGTGGCAGGTTTTGAAAATGCGGAAAATCCTGCAATTCCTTTTGTAAAAGTGCCGTAAATTTCGCACCCTGTTATGGGAAAGTTGGAATTTATTATACATGAAACCGCATTGTCAGACAAATCTTCAAACAAATCCTTGATTGTGCCTTTTAACTTTTCTTTCGGTCTCAAAACAATGCTGTATTCTTTTTCGCACTCCATACCGTTTGGATAGAAAAATTTAAAAGTCAATTTATTATCTTCATCGGAAAGGTTTACAATTGAAAAACCCGTCCAAAAAATATCCTTTTCAACAGGAATATGGGGAAAGTATAGTGTGGTATATCCGTTGTTTTCAAGTTTGAAACCTGCCCCGTCCGAACCTTTCTTTAAAAAACACTGAAAACCAAATGTAAAATCATTGTCTCCAAAAGGATTAAAAGATTTTGCCTCAACCTCTCCCCATGCACAATTATAACAATCACAACTTTCAATCAAAGGATTAAGAGACACAACTTTTGCATTTCCATTAAAAGATAGATTATTGCATGTTGTATTTATTGTAAAATTTTGTTTTTCATAAGAAGATACAAAAAGCAAATTATCCCAAAAATGCGTTTCCTCCGCAATGTGGGGAATATAGCCTTTTTCCGCATAATAATTGTCAAAGGCAAAAGAAACCGTCCTGTTGCTATTTTTCAATGTTGCCGAAAGAAAGACAACATTATCGCTTGTCAGTTTTAAAAAACCCTGATATGGATTGAAATTAAGAACAATGCTTTCTTTCGGCAATAAAGTTTTTATTTCGGAATTTACCACATTACCGTTTAAATCTACTATTTCAATTTTTACTGTTTGCCCAAAATCAAAAGGATTTACAATGTCCAATTCAAGCAAATCAAAGTATTCGGAAAAACTAAGGGGTAAAACATAAGGCCTTTCCTCATAAACTTTAATTTTTAATGACGTTGAGACAGAAAAATCACCCTCTCCGTTTTCAATCTTAACCTTGGGAAAATAAATTCCCTTTTCAACATACGTATAATTTGCCTCAGGCTCGGTTGTTGTTTCATCATAAATTCCGTCTCCGTCAAAATCCCATAAAAATACCGGATTCACCACTCCATCGTAATTTACCTTAAAATTCACGGTTAAAGGAATTTTCCCCTCAAATTTATCCGCACTAAAATCTTTCAAATTAATTTTCTGGAATTGTTTTGCTATCCAAATTCTTGAAGCATTTACAACATCAAACAAAACAAACTTATCTCCCACCTTTTCTATAAAATTGGTATAAACCGAAGAATTTACATAACTTTTGCCCGAAAAAACAAGGTTTGAATCGTTGAATTTATACTCCCTGATTTCATTTTTAAACACAGCGGTAAGCTTCTCTCCGTCAAAATAAACATCGTCAACCTGAAA
>JAMOUY010000266.1 GCA_027067895.1 Acidobacteriota bacterium | reverse complement strand
GTGAGCCGGCGTAGCTCAACTGGTAGAGCAACTGACTTGTAATCAGTAGGTTGGGGGTTCAAGTCCCTTCGCCGGCTCCATTTTTTTTATGTAAGCGGAGCTCATAGGCAGAGCATCCCGATTAGCGTCGGGACAGGTTCCGATTTTAATCCGGAAAGTTGGTTGTTCAAACCGCAATGTCTTTTTCGTTGTTTTTCCCTTTTAAAATTTATCCCTTAAAAAACTTTGTTTTTTATTTTGTTGCTAAATTTATGGTTAACTGTATAATATTTAAAGGAAGAAAGGCGGGTAATCGCAAAGGTTTTAAGCCTTTGAGGAAAGTCCGAACTCCATAGGGCAGTGCGCCGGGGAAAGCCCGGTCTCTGAAAGGAGAAGGAAAGTGCCACAGAAAATATACCGCCCCGATGTTAATCGGGGTAAGGGTGAAAAGGTGGGGTAAGAGCCCACCGCTTCGATGGCGACATCGGAGGCATGGTAAACCCCGCACGGAGCAAGGCCAAATAGGGAAGCGTACGAGGGTGGCCCGCCCCATGCTTCCGGGTAGGCTGCTTGCGGTATCGGGCAACCGATATCCCAGAGGAATGATTACCCGAGACAGAATTCGGCTTACAGCCTTTCTTCCACTTTATTTTTGCCGGGAGAGTTTATGAGAAAGTTAGGGTTGTTTTTATCTTTGTTGTTGTTTTTTAATTGTTTTGCTGCGGATAGAAACGCTTCTTTAAGCAATTCTTTAAAAGAATACACCTTGGGTGTTTTGCTTAGCCAAAAGGGAGACTGTGAAAAGGCTATTCCTCATTTTGAAAAGGCTCTTGAATACAATAAAAACATTCATATTTATTTTGAACTTGCAGATTGTTATAAATCTCTTTCCGAACTTGAAAAAACCATTGAGTATCTTGAACTTGCAACAAAGAATTTTCCCGATAATCCGGAAGGTTATTTAAGGCTTGGAGATTATTATTCGGAACTTGTCCAGACTTTAAAGTCGCCTGAAATAGTAAAAAAAGCGCTTGAAAATTATAGAAAAGCCTTTGAGTTGTCGGGAGATTACGAAATTCTTTACAATGTGATTGAGTCTGAGTTTTTGTTGCAGGACTATGATGCGGTAATTAAGGATTACGAGTCTTTGCCCGATGCTTTTAAAACGGATTATTATACTCTTTTTTATGCTTCTGTTGCTTACAATTCAAAAAAGAAAAGTTTTGAACTTTTTCAAACTTTGAGAAGATTGATAAGGATAAGAATTGATAACCCCAGAATTCTCAACGAATTGATTGGCATAAGTTTTTCCAATCATTTTTATTTGTTTGCTTTCAGGTTTTCTTTGAATCTTAAATTGATTTATCGGGAGTATAACGATTGGGACAGGCTTTTCCTTTCAGGTTTGCTTGCAGGAAAGTATAAGGAAGTTGTGGATATTTACAATAAAAATTTGAAAGATTCCCCGACTCCCGTATCGGTTTACTGTGTAGCCACTGCATACAGTTACCTTCATGACTATAAGAAGTCAAAAAAATTCTATGAGATGATTTTAAAGGGAGACGATTTAACTCTTTCAGGTGATTTAAACCGCGATGTTTACCTTGATTATATAAAGGTTCTTTTGGCATTGGGAGATTATAAGGATGCGTATAAAGAAACACTTAATTATGAGAAAGTGTACGGTTTGTCCCCAGATAATATTTTGAAATTAAGGTTTGAGTCTCTTATTCTTGCTAAAAATTATAAAGAGGCTAAGAAGGTAATTTATATTTTTAAAATTACGTCTTCCAACAAAAAAGTGATAGACGGAATTGAAAAAATGTTTAAAAAAAATCCCGAATGTTTAGGCTATGATTATCTTGCTTCTTTGTATTATTCACTCAGGGATTTTAAGAAATCGGCGCCTTATTTTAAAAAATGCCTAAACTGCACGAATGATTGGCTTGCTTACGGCACAAACCTTGCTCTTGTTTATCATAATCTTGGCGATGTTGAGAATGCGAAAAAACTTTATGAGAAACTTTACGAAAAGTATCCCGAAAATCCCGTTGTGCTGAACAATTACGCATATTTTCTTCTTGAATTTAATCTTGATTTGAAAAAGGCTTTTGAGTTGGCGAAAAAAGCTGTGGACAAAAAGCCGGAAACGGATTCTTACAGAGATACATTGGGACTTGCCTATCTGAAAATGGGAAATTTGGAGAAAGCGGAAGAGAATCTGATGTACGCTTACAAACATATGCCTGCAAATCCTGACGTATGCCTTCATCTTGGAGATTTTTATTTTGCCAAAGGTGACAAGGATAAGGCAAAGGAATTTTGGCAGGATGCAATAGATTTTGGAATACAAGATGTTGAAAAAGTTAAAGATAGGCTTAATCGTCTTAATTCTCTTTAAATTAGCGTGTGTAAAAATTCCTGTTTCCGATAGCGGAGAGTTTTATTCTTCTTTATTTAAAATGTCCGCAAAAGTTGAGGGAAACAACGTGAATTCTTTAAGGCTTTACATTACCTCTGATTGCAAAGATTTTTTTGCCATAAACATTCTTCTTCCCACAAACAGGCTTGTTTTGCGCGCGAATTATGACGGAAAAAAACTTGTTATTGTTGATTACGGAAACAAAATTGCTTATATTGATAATAAGAAGCCTTTTGATTTGAAAAGGGTAATGGGTTATAGCCTTAATATTGGGGATTTCGTTGATTTTTTCAATCGTTGTTATTTGAAAAAACAGTGCAACAAAAAGAGTGCCGACGGGACGAAAATGATTGTTAACGATGTGGGACAGATTGTTATTATGGGAAAATTCGGGAATATTCTTTTAAAGCCTGTCGGGAAAACGGTGAAAGGGAAAATTGAAAGTACCGAAATTACGGTGCCGAAAGGGTTTAAGGTGATTTATGAGCGTGATTAAACTAAAATCTTTTGCAAAAATAAACCCTCTTTTGTTTATAGGAGACAAAAGGGAAGATAACTACCACGATATTTTCACTCTTTTTCAAACTGTTTCAATTTACGATGAAATTGACATTGAGATTGAAGAGGGAAAAACAGGCATTGATATTTCCTCAAACAGAGATATTCCCCTTGATAACTCAAATCTTGTCTATAAAGCGGTTGAGTTTTTTCAGGAAGAATTTAGCATAAAGCCCCATTATTTCAGGATTTTCATAGACAAGCGTATTCCTACTGGCGGAGGAATGGGCGGAGGAAGTTCAAACGCAGGCGTTGTTTTGCTTTTTTTGAAAAATTTTTTCAAGGTAAAATACGACAAAAGAATACTTAAAATAGCATCAAAAATCGGCGCAGACGTGCCTTTCTTTCTTTACGGAGGCACGGCAATGGGACTTGAAAGGGGAGACAGGATAACGAAGATTAAAGATTTGTCAAATTGCGACTTTTTGGCGGTTTTTACCGGAAAGCATTATCCAACGGAAAAAATGTATTCCCTTTTTGATTTAAAATGCGAAAAAAGAGAAATAGACTTGCCTGCATTTTCCGAGTATGTTTCGTCGCTTTACAAAAAGGGATATAAAGGTTTTTACAATGATTTTGACAAGGTTTTGGAGTTTTACGACCCTGAGTTGGCGGAATTGTTTGACTATTTGCAGGCAAAAGGCTATAAGGCGATGCTATCCGGTTCAGGCTCAACCTTTCTTATTTTCGGAGAAAATCTAAGCCGGGCTAAAAAACTTCTTCCGGAAAAATTTAAAGTTGAAAAATCATCATTCGTAAGCGGCGGCGATTATGAAAAACTTGTGCTCGGATAGGGTATTCCAAAAGATTTTTTCTTTCATTGAAAAAAACGGTTTAATTCAGGAAAACGACAAAATAATTGCCGCTGTAAGCGGTGGAGCGGATTCCGTTTTTATGCTTTACTTTCTCAATTGTGCAAAAAGAAATTTGAATTTTGAACTTTCCGTGTGTCATTTTAACCACAAATTGAGGATTGAAGCGGACAGTGAGGAATTTTTCGTTAAAAAACTTGCCGAAAGATTCGGATTAAACTTTTTTCCCGGAAGCGGAGACGTTAAAGCTTTTGCAAAAGACAAAGGAATTTCAATTGAGATGGCGGCAAGACGGCTGAGGCATTCTTTTTTCAAAAAACTTGTTGAAGAGGGAAAAGGAAACAAAATTGCCCTTGCCCACAATTTTTCAGATTCAATGGAAACCTTTTTTTTAAACATTTTTCGCGGCACCGGATTAAGGGGATTAACCGGAATGCCTGCAAAAAAAGGCTGTCTGATTAGGCCTGTTCTTTGCCTTGACGGGGCGGAAATCAGGAAAACGCTTGATTTTTACGGGATAGCCTATGAGATAGACAAAAGCAATTTTGAGAAAAATTTTTTAAGAAACAGGGTTAGGATATCGCTTATTCCCGCATTGCAAAAAACCTTCGGTAAAGGCTTTGAAAAACGGTTTGAGTCTCTTTTTAAGAATTTGGAAGCAAGTTTAAAATCGCAGAATTATTTTATTGATTTTTTTCTTGAAAACAACGCCTTTGCCGACAATTACGGCGCAAGGGTGAAACTTGATTTTCTTCAAAATCTGCCGGATTACGCCTTTAACGATATTTTTCTTCGTCTTTTTGAGAGAGTTAAAGGAAGCACTTATGGAATTTCAAAAATGCTTTTGAAAGATGTTTTTTCCTTTGTTAACCAAAAAAAAACAGGGTTGAGAAGCCTTTTCCCGGACAAATCGCTTTTTATGGCAAAGACAAAGGATTTTTTCTTTATTGTAAAAAAAGATTTTTTTTTAGCAAACTCTTTTGTTGTAGAAAAAGAGCAGAAAATTTCCTTGCCTCTCGGCTTTTCCTTTGTTTTTGAGAAAGGAGTGTTTGAAGAGGCTAAAAACAAGTCGTTCTGTTTTATTCCGCAAAGTTTTTTTAAAAAAGAAAAAAGCCTTAAAGTTGCAAGAATTGATTTTGAAAACGATTTTATTCTTTTCAACGAAAAAAAGAGGGATTTAAAGAATTTCCTTAAAAAAAGAGGCGTAAATAAATTTCTGAGACAAACAATTTACTGCTTGAAAAGCGGAAACGAAATACTTTTTATTCCGGATATTGCCATATCGGATACTTTAAAAAGTGTGGGAAAAGATAACGCATTGATTAAGGTTTACATAAAAGATTCCTTGGGGTAAAATCAAACCTGCATATTATAAGAGGAGGATTATAAGTGAACGATAATGTAAAAACTGCTCTTTTATGGCTTTTTGCCTTTTCATTGATATTTCTGTTGGTAAATATTTTTATGCACGCCGAAACAACAATAACCGATATTTCCTTTAAAGAGTTTCTTGAACAGGGACAAAGAGGAAACATTGCAAAAGTTGAAATGAAGGGACAAAATATAAGAGGCGATTTTATATCGCCTTATGTAAAACACAAATCAAAGTATGAAAAATTCATAACCGTTGTTCCTGCCGATTATCCTGACGTAATTACGGAAATTCTTAAATGGAGAAACCTTGAAGATTTCAAGGTTGTTGAAGACAAAGAATCCACTTTTGTCACCGTTTTGATAAGTTGGGCGCCTTTAATAGTGTTAATCGTTATCTGGGTGATGTTTATGAAACAGATGCAGGGAGGCGGAGCAAAGGCTTTAAGTTTCGGAAAATCAAAGGCAAGGCTTGTTGACAACAAAAAAGTTACCTTTAAAGACGTTGCCGGGGTTGACGAGGCTATTGAAGAGTTGAAAGAAGTTGTTGAATTCTTAAAAAATCCGCAAAAATTCCAAAAACTTGGCGGAAAAATTCCCAAAGGCGTTTTGCTGATGGGACCTCCCGGAACGGGGAAAACCTTGCTTGCAAAGGCTGTTGCCGGAGAGGCGGGAGTGCCGTTTTTCTCAATAAGCGGTTCGGAATTTGTTGAAATGTTTGTCGGAGTCGGTGCTTCAAGGGTAAGAGATTTGTTTGAACAGGGCAAGAAAAATGCGCCCTGCATAATTTTTATAGACGAACTTGATGCGGTTGGAAGACACAGAGGCGCAGGTTTAGGCGGAGGACACGACGAAAGGGAGCAGACATTAAATCAGTTGCTTGTTGAAATGGACGGATTTGAAACAAAAGACGGAGTAATATTGATTGCCGCAACAAACAGACCCGACGTTTTAGACCCCGCTCTTTTGAGGCCCGGAAGGTTTGACAGAAGAATTGTTGTTGACAGACCCGATGTGAGGGGAAGAGAAGAAATTTTGAAAATTCATACGAGAAAAATTCCTCTTGGAGATGACGTTGATTTGAAAATTATCGCAAGAAGCACGCCGGGATTTGCCGGTGCCGAGTTGGCAAACCTTGTAAACGAGGCGGCTTTGCTTGCGGCGAGGAAAGATAAAGAAGTTGTTGAAATGGAAGACTTTGAAGAGGCAAAGGACAAGGTGATAATGGGGCTTGCACGAAAATCAATGGCTTTATCAGAAGAAGAAAAGAAAAACACCGCATACCACGAAGCGGGACACGCCCTTGTGGCAGCCGTTTTGCCGAACACAGACCCGATACACAAAGTAACTATAATCCCGAGAGGAAGGGCGCTTGGAGTGACAGTCCAACTGCCGGAAGACGACAGATACACCTATACAAAGGATTACCTTGAAAACAGAATAGCCATTCTTATGGGCGGCAGGGTTGCCGAAGAGGTTTACATGGGACATATTACAACCGGGGCTGGCAACGACATTGAGGTTGCCACGGATATTGCAAGGAAAATGGTCTGCAAATGGGGTATGAGTGAATTGGGACCCTTGAATTTGGGCGTTGAAGAGCAGGAAATATTTTTGGGCAAAGACCTTGTCAAGCACCAGAATTATTCCGACGAAACCGCAAAACTTATTGACGCGGAAATAAAAAACATTATTACGAGAAATTACCAAAAGGCAAAGGATATTTTGAAAGAATACAAAACCCAATTTCTTGAACTTGCCGAAAAACTTCTTGAAAAAGAGGTATTAACCGCAAAAGAGGTGTATGCCATTGTCAGAGGAAACGGTGAGGGCTCTTTATCCCCTCAATCTGAATAGCGAAAAAAGAATAAAGAAATTTTTTGACAAAATAGGGGTTGACCCTGCGGGCACAAAGGTTATGACCCCGAAATTTCAGTTTAAAACCTTTGTAATCAAAAACCTTGACAACAGAGGTGCGGCAATATTAAAGCAGGACATACTCTCAATAGGGGGAGAGGCGGCCATTAGCGGAAGGGTTTTGTGGTTTGACATGGGGGAAAACGACGTTTACCTTGCCGGCACGGTAAAGCACCTTAAACTTCTTGCCCAGAAAATGAAAAAACAGCCGTATCGCTTAAAAGAATTGGGCGAGGAGTTGGAGAAGCAGTTAAATACGGAAAGCGATTATTCTGTTTTTGCCGAAAAGTTTGGCGCAAAATCCTATCCCCTTGTTATGGGAATTTTGAATTTAACCCCCGATTCCTTTTACGACGGCGGGAAGTATGCAAACCTTGATTTGGCAGTAAAAAGGGTTGAGGAAATGATTGAAGAGGGAGCGGACATAATAGATTTGGGCGGAGAGTCAACAAGGCCGGGCTCAAAAAGGGTTGACGCAGAGGAAGAGTTAAAAAGGGTGCTTCCTGTATTGAAAGAGATAAAAAAAAGATTTGATATTCCCGTATCAATTGACACCTATAAATCCGAGGTTGCAAAGGCGTGCCTTGGAGAAGGCGCCGATATG
>JAMOUY010000265.1 GCA_027067895.1 Acidobacteriota bacterium | reverse complement strand
CTAAGAAGGCCGGGAATAAAAAACAGAAAAGACGCAAGGGACAAAGTTTTAAAAAGAATGCTTAAAGCAAAACTTATTACTGAAAGCCAATACCGAAAAGCATTTGAAATTCCGCCTCCCCAAAGAGTAAGAAAATTCCCGTTTTTAGCACCTCACATCTGCGATTTTGCAAAAAAACTGTATCCCGAAAAGAGGGAAATCACATTAAGCATTGATTACAATATCCAAAAAAGGTGCGAAAACATTTTAAAATCCTACAAAAACCATCTAAACCTGAACGGGGCTACAAACGCAAGCGTTGTTGTCATAGACAATACAAACTCAAAAATTATCGCCGCAATCGGCTCATTAAATTACTTTGACAGAGAAAACGACGGACAGGTAATCGGCTTTACCTCGTTCCGTTCTCCCGGCTCCGCTTTAAAACCCTTTCTTTACGCCCTTGCTCTTGAAAACGGGGTAATTACAACCGAAAGTTTGATAGAGGACGCGCCATACAACCTTTCCGGATTTTCCCCGAAAAACTTTTCGGGAAAGTGGCACGGTTTAATAAAAGCGGAAGACGCTTTGTCCCTTTCCCTCAATATGCCTTTTGCAATATTGTTGAGAAGAACGGGCTATCTTCAATTCATAAACCTTTTAAAAAAAGCAAATTTAAAGGGACTGCTTCCTTACAATTCATACGGCCTGCCCATAATAACCGGCGGTATGGACACAAAACTTATAGACTTGACAAATTTTTACTCTGTGCTTGCAAGAGGCGGCATATACCGAAAATGGAGTATCTTAAAAACCGGTGAAAACGACAAAGAGAAACCAATTTTAAGACCCGGCGCATGCTATTTAACCTTAAAGGCAATTTCTAAAAGGGGAAGACCCGACGCGCCTCAGTTGAAAAATTTTATTTTTCCGGAAGGGAAAACATATTGGAAAACAGGGACTTCATGGGGCAGAAGGGATGCTTGGAGCATAGGCCTTAAAAACAGATACACCGTAGGAGTTTGGTGCGGAAACTTTAACGGGAAAGGCGCGCTTGGAATTGTGGGGTCAAAACTTGCCTCTCCAATAATGTTTGACATTTTAAGGGCAATTGAGAAACATCCAAAACCTTTAAACTGGCTTTGGAAAGGAATAGCGGACACGGAAAAAACAACCGTTTGCAGGTTTTCGGGATACAAACCAAACTCTTTTTGCCCCGAAACAAAAGAAGTGTTAACCGTAAAGGGAATTACCCCCTACACGATTTGCAAATTTCACAAAAGTTTTATCCTTGAAAAGAAAAGCGGAAAACTTGCATGTCCGGAAAAAACTTACAAAAAAGGAGAACTTGTTGAAAAAACACTGCTTGTTTTTCCTCCGCTCGTAAGCGCCGTTTTAAACAGAGGCTTTGTCCCCTCATATCCCGAAGACTGCGGGGAAAGAGAAGAAAGAAGCAGGGTAAGGATTGTTTCCCCCCTTCCCGACTCAACAATAATTTTCCCCAAAGGACTTGTTTTCGGAAGAAAAATCACACTTAAAGCAACAACAACCGCATCCGATAAAACCATTTACTGGTTTGTAAACGGTAAATATGTCGGGAAATCATTTTCGGGAAAAGAATTTGAAGTTTTTTCGGAAAAAACCACCTTAAACATTGTTGCGCAGGATTCATTCGGCACAACGGCAAAAACAACTGTCAAAATAAAAAAAGAATAATTTTCCCAAAAATTAAATTTTTCTTTCTTGACTTTACTCAATTTTAATCTTTAAAAAAAAGTTATGATTAAAACGAAAAAACAAAAGGATGTGATTTATGAAATACCCCGATTTTTTTGACAAAGTGGAAAAAATAAAGGTTTACGACCCGCTGGCGGAGTTTCTGGGAAGTTTTGAAAACGGAATAATTGAATACAGTTTTGTTGACATAGTAAAATCCGCAGGGCACGGATGCTTAACCGTTGCGGGAGCATACCT
>JAMOUY010000264.1 GCA_027067895.1 Acidobacteriota bacterium | reverse complement strand
CTTTTTCGGCAATTCTTTTTAGTCCCTCAAAAATATCCTTGCTTTCAAGCGGTTTGAAGTGAAAGACAAGGCAACGGGAAAGAATTGCCTTGTTTACGGAAAATGCGGGATTTTCGGTTGTTGCACCTATTATTGTCAATTCCCCTTTTTCAAGGGCGGGAAGAAGTATGTCCTGTTGAAGTTTATTAAACCTGTGTATTTCGTCTATAAACAAAAGCATGTTTTTGGTAAGCGCCGCCTTTTTGATTATTTCCTTCAACTCCTTTGCGCCTGAATTTGTTGCGGAAATTTCAACAAAAAGCATATTCATTTCCTTGCTTATTATTCTTGCAAGGGTTGTTTTTCCCGTGCCGGGGTTTCCCCAAAATATCATTGATTGAATATGCTTTTTCTCTATGAATTTCCTTATAGGGGCGTTTTCTCCCACAAGGTGTTTCTGCCCCACAAAGTCATTCAGATTTTCAGGCCTGAATTTTTCCGCAAACGGCTTTTTCAACTTTCAGTTCCTTTTGAGTGTTTGTGAAAGAAGTTGTGCTTTTTCAATGCCGTGAAAGCGTTGTGAAGCACCCTTCTGTCCTTTTTCTTCAATTCCCCAATCAACTCTTTTACCTTGTCTCTCATTGATATTTTATCACCTAACAATTCGCATGCGTAATCCGGGGGAAACTTTATTTCGGTTGTGTTTACAAACTCAACAATCAAATCTTCCTGAATGTAGCACATTGGCCTGATTAAAAGGATAGGGTGGTTTTCGCTCTGTGCAACCGCAGGCATTCCGGAGATTTTACCCGCAAAAAACATGTTCATTACAAAGGTTTCAACCATATCGTCCATGTGGTGCCCCAGTGCAAGTTTGTTGCACCCTATTTCCCTTATTCTTTCGTATAAAACAGCCCTTCTAAACCTTGAACAAAGCCGGCATGGCATGTCTTCTTTGGGGTTTTCAGCCATCATTTTTTTTACCGTAATTTCAATGTCAGATTTGAACCATGTAAGTTTTTCCCCCAATTTTTCAAAAAATTCAAGCAATTCCTTATGCGGAGGATTGTTGTTCATTGAAAGGTAAACGGGGATTATTTCATACTTGTCCTTTGCCTTTCTCTGCAATTCCCTCAATGCAAGGTATAACGTCAGGGAGTCTTTTCCCCCTGAAATACCAACCGCAACCCTATCTCCCCCCTCAATCATTTTAAAGTCGCCTATTGCCTTTCCCGTTCTTTTTACTATTAAATCAAACGCTTTTTTCATGCCGCACTCCTTAAAATTAAGCCGTCTATTGAATTTTAAAGAAATAGGTTTAAATTGCAACTTAAAAAAACTAAAATAGTTGTATGAGTAAACTTTGCATAGGTTTAATGAGTGGCACATCTTTGGACGGAATTGACGCTGTTGTTGTTGAGGTAAGCGAAGAGGGAAACTTTGTCCGCCTTGTTGAGGATTTGTATCTTCCCTTTTCAAAAAACCTTAAAAAAGAGTTGAAAGATTTGTCGGAAAGCAAAACGGTTGACAAGGAAAAATTGTGCCGATACGATTTTCTTCTCGGAAACCTTTTTGCAGACGCTGTTTTGAAACTGCTTGAAAAATCCGGGTTGACGAAAAACGACATTTTCTGCGTAGGCTCCCACGGTTTGACTGTTGGACACTTTCCCGAAGTTAAAAAGATTTTCGGCATTAACACGGCGTTTACCCTGCAAATAGGGGACGGAGACATTATTGCGCTTAAAACCGGGATTACCACAGTTTCCGATTTTAGAAGAAAGGATATGGCCGACGGGGGAGAGGGTGCGCCTTTAATTCCCTTTATTGACAAACTTTTGTTTTACAGAGAGGACAGAAACGTTGCCTGCCTAAACATCGGGGGAATAGCAAACATTACGGTTATTCCGAAGGACGGAAAGAAAAACATTGTTGCCTTTGACACGGGGCCGGGAAATTACCTTTCCGATTTGGCGGTA
>JAMOUY010000263.1 GCA_027067895.1 Acidobacteriota bacterium | reverse complement strand
GGACAAAGCGTTAAGCATTGTTGAAAAATGCCAGCCGGATATAACCTATTTTAAAATAGGAAAACAACTTTTCACGGCGGAAGGTCCCCAACTTGTGAAAAAGATAAAATCTCTGGGCGTAAAGGTTTTTCTTGACTTAAAATTTCACGACATACCCAACACCGTTGCAAACGCAGTAATTGAAGCTGCAAAATTGGGTGTTGACATGGTTAACATCCATTTAAGCGGCGGTTCGGAAATGGTAAAAAAAACGGCGGAAAAATTAAACGAATACTACAAAACCGCCGGAAACAAGCCTCTCTTAATAGGAGTTACAATTCTTACCTCTCTTGACAACAACGCATTAAAAGAAATCGGATACGCATACTCAACCGAAGAAATGGTAAAAAGACTCGCCTTAATAGGCAAAAAAAACGGCGCCGACGGGGTTGTATGCTCGCCTCTTGAAATTGAAATTGTTAAAAACGCATGCGGGAAAGACTTTATAACCGTAACTCCCGGGATAAGGCCTGAATTTGCATTAAACAAAGACGACCAGAAAAGGGTTATGACCCCAAAAATGGCATTTGAGAAGGGAACGGATTATATTGTAATAGGCAGGCCTATTACAAAGGCCCAATCCATAGAAGAGGCGGTGAAAAAACTTGCAGACGAACTCGCATGACATTGCGGTATTTACACACGGAAAACTGACAAGGAGTTTTGCGTTTTTAATAAGCGGAATAGGGATTTTTTTCTATACAAGGCAGTTTTTTGTTGTGAAAAAGATTTGGGAAAATTTAACCGCAAAACAACTTCTCTTTCCCCAATCGGCAGACTATTACCTTGCAATGAAACTTTTATCAGCCGCAAGCCTTGTTGCAGGCCTTGGCGTTATTTTAGTCCTTCTTTACACCCTGATTGACGTGTGGGGGTTAAAGGTAATGCTTACCCCCGACTCTCTCATTGTTTTAAACACCCTGTTTAAGAAATTTCCGGGAAGCGGGGAAATTCCCTGCGAAGAAATTGAGGAGATTCAAAAAGGAATGTTTAGATTTAAAATTGTAGGAAAACACAAAACCTTAACCATAAGCGGAGTTGAAAAAATAGACTTGCTTTTCTACCTTATTTCCGAATGCAAAAAGAAAAAAGATGTTCACAAGTTTAAAAAATAAATTTTTTTCTTTTAAAATTTTTAGAAAAATAATAAAATTATAAAAAAATTAGGAGGCATTTATATGCGGAGAAAAATAACGGTAATTTTAATGGCAATTTTATTAACAACAACCGTATTTTCAAACGGAGAAAAACCTGAAAAATTTCAATCAATTCATAACATTCAGTTTAACGAATACAAAAATATTTCCCCAAAACCATTGAAAAGCGAAGACTATTTCAAACTTTTTTCCAAAGGAAGCATTTCAACGCCAAGAGTTAAGAAAGAGGTTTTGGGATACTATACCCATTGGAAAACAGGCACATCAAACATACAATGGGATTTGCTCACAATACTTGCCTATTTTTCGGCGGAATTAAATTCAAGCGGAAACATAACAGATTTAAACGGCTGGCCTTCGTCCGCCCCAATTAACGAGGCTCATGCTCACGGAGTAAAAGTAATTCTCACCGCAACATTATTCGGAAGCAGTTCAATAAGAACCCTTATTCAAAGTTCAACAAACAGGCAAAATTGCATAGAAAATCTTTTTAATCAGGTTAAAAACGCCGGCGCAGACGGAGTATGCATTGACTTTGAACTTCCTTCATCTTCCGACAGAGCATATTTCAATACCTTTATTCAAGAAATTTCAAATTACTTTCATTCAAATTTACCGGGAAGCATTGTAGTTGTTGATACGCCAGCAGTCAATTGGAGTGACAGAATAGATTTTGACACAATTACCGATTATGCAGATTACCTTTTTATTATGGCTTACGACTACCACTATTCCGGGGGAGACCCGGGTCCCGTGGCACCGTTAAGTTATACAAGCGGAAGTCCTTGGCCTACATGGGCCGGAATTGTTCAAACATTAGACGATTACATTAACGGAACATACGGAGTTGGAGACAGCAAAAAATACAAACTTTTGCTCGGAGTCCCCTACTACGGATACGACTGGCCGGCTCAAAAATGCGAAATTCCGACAAGCCAAAGGGCAAACGCCTCTGCCGTAATCTACTCAACCGCCGTCGATAAAGCCGCTCAGTACAACAGGGAATGGGACAATTACTCTCAAACGCCTTTTTACGATTACAACTGCTACACTTCATACCCCCATCAGGCGTGGTACGACGACGATGTCAGTATTGGGTTAAAGTATGACAAAGTTAACCAATACAACATAGGCGGAACGGGAATGTGGGCACTAAACTACGACGGAACAAGAACCGAATTGTGGGAAAAAATCAGAGAAAAATTCGGATTTTTTTATATCACCGCAACACCGCACGGAAACGGGACAATAAATCCCTCAGGGCAAATTCAAGTTGACTACAAAAAAGACATAACCTTAACATTTAACCCTGAAAACGGCTACCACATTTCCGATGTAAAAGTTGACGGAACTTCGGTAGGAACACCGACTTCCTATACATTTTCAAGCGTAAGCACAGACCACACAATTGATGTTTACTTTGAGCAAGACCAGCAACAGAAATACACTATCACCGCTTCGGCGGGAAACGGCGGGACAATTACCCCCAACGGAACAATTGAGGTAAACGAAGGCGACTCTATTACTTTCACTATAAAACCCGATTCGGGATACCAGATTGACAAAGTTCTCGTAGATGGAAACGATGTCGGCGCAGTCTCAACTTACACGTTTTCAAACGTTAGCGCAAACCACACAATTAAAGCCTCTTTTAAGGAAAATCAAGTTAACACTTATATAATCACCGCAACTGCGGGAAACGGAGGACAGATTGACCCTTCCGGAAACATAAAGGTTAACAAAGGCGAAAGCGTTACATTCATTATAACTCCATCCAACGGATTTAGGATAAAATCAGTTATAGTGGACGGAAAAGATAAAGGAATAGTTAACACATATACGTTTTCAAACGTAAATTCAAATCACACAATAGAAGCAAACTTTACAGAAGTTTCCGATAAAACATACACCATTAAGGCCGAAGCGGAAGCGGGAGGAAGCATCTCGCCTGCGGGAGATATTGAAGTAAAAGAAGGCGAAAGCATTACTTTTTACATAACCTCAGACAGGGGCTACACTGTTGAAAAAGTTGTGGTTGACGGACAAAATTTAGGTGTTTTAAGCATGCATACTTTTAAAGACATAAAGGCAAACCATACAATTCACGCATACTTTACAGAAGTTGCCGAACCGGAAGCGGAATATTTCAATGCCTCTACATACACGGGACTTGTTGCTTTGGAAGTCAAATTCACTTGCAAATTCCACGACCCTGAAAACAGAAAAATCGTAAAATATGAATGGATTGCAACAGGAGATTATGAAGGAAGTTTTGAAACCGAAGAACCGGAAATTACTCTCGTTTTCTATGCGCCGGGAACCTATTACGTAAAAGTCTCGGCAACCAACGAACTTGGAATAAAGGGCGAATCGGATTTTATTACAATAAGACCTATTGATTTAAAAAGTTACCCCGTAAGTTTAACGGGAAATTACGTTTTAAACGACAGAGATATAGATTTGAAAACTTATTTGATAAACCCATTCAACAAAACGGTAAGAATTTCCGTTAACACAATGGATAACGAAGGAAAAGAAAAGGCCAAAAACATAACAATTAATCCGTATGAAAAAATAAAACTAAACGAAATAATTTCCGACAACAGTAAAAACGGCACATATCAGTCTATGATTACCCCAAATTCTTTTGTCGTCGTCTATCAGGAAGCAGACGGATTTAACCTTGGATACTCGGCATACCAAAGCCTTAACACATCGCCTAAACTCTTTATCCCTCATATAGCGGAAGAAACAGATTACTGGGACACTTTGGCAAGTATAGGAAACAAAAACGGAAAAAACATAGTAATATCGGTAAACAATTCCGGCTACGTACTTGAATCAAATTACTGCAACATTTTTAACCTTACTAAATTTGCGGAAAATATTCCCGAAAACAATTGCTTCGGAGAAATAACAGACGCAAATCAATCGGATGTTTTAAACGGTTACGAAGCCTTTATTCAAAAAAACAATGACGGGGCGGCAATCACACTTTCAGAGAAAACGGGAAACAAATTCTTTATTCCGCACATTCCGGAAGAAAAAGACATATTCTGGACAGGATTCACATTCGTAAACACGGAAGATAAAGACGGGAAAATACTGTTTTACCTATACGACGATTCGGGCAAAATGATTGGCACAAAAACATTGTCAATAGGGAAAAAACAAAAACTCAAAGGGCTTTTTCAAAACTTATTCTCTGATGAAGAATTGCAAAATGCGGTATGGGGCTATGCTTACTCAACCGTAAAAACAACAGGAATTGAGATTTACGGAGTAAGCGGCGGAGCAATCTGCGGTTACGCCCTTCCATTTAAGGGAAAACTTTCCGGAATAATCCCTATGGCGGAAACAAACAATTCCGTTTGGACAGGAGTTGTTGCTCTTAACGCTAACACTCAAAACACAACCGTAACATTTGAACTTTACAACGGAAAAGGAAATAAAGTTGGAGAAAAAACAATTACAATAAGCCCGCAGACAAGGTTTAAATCGGTTTTAAGCGATTTATTTTCCATTTCCTCTACCGATGAAAATTACTTCATCAAATTTTATTCAACTCAACCAATTGTCTGCATTGAAGTTAAGGGAGACAGAGACAGAACTTACATGAAATCGCTAAACGCATATTAAAGAAAATTATTTGTGGTATAATCCAAAGGATACTTTTTTTAGGAGGATTTAATGAAAAAATATGTTTTGTTTACATTTGTAATGTTATTAACTACTTTAAGTTTTGCAGGATTTAAAGAAGACTATACAAAATTAATTCAAAATTTGACCCAGAAAAAAAGACAGATAAAAAGCAGAGAAGCATACCAGAAATTTCTTGAAGATATGAAAAAAGAAATGACAAGTTTGATTTCAAAATACGATTTGAAAAAAATGACCGACGAAGAAAAACTGCTTGCAGCGGAACTTTACAACTCGGTTGACAACGGGAAAAAGGCTCTTGAAGCGATTAACCTTATCAAAAACCCGAAAGCGCTTGACCAAGACAAATACAACATTACAAAAGCGGTTGCGTATTTTAAAAACGGAGATTTGAAAAATACTGTCAAATACCTTGATATGGTAAGCACAACCTCAAAGGATTACGCAATCAATGCAATGAATTTCGGATACATGCTTTTAAGCGACAAAAAAGCAAAAGACGCAGTACAGTTTTTTGAAAAAGCCACAAAATCGCCAAATTTAGACCCAATGACAGCATACTATGCATACAACGGACTTATTCTTGCTTACGAAGAAACCGGCAATACCGCAAAAGTTAAAGAAACAATTGAAAAAGCAATGAACAACAAACAGGTACCGGCACAGGTTAAAAACAGGCTGAAACAAAAACTCGTTCAATTAAACCTGACAAACAAAACCGCTCCCGAAATTACCGGTGTTGACACATGGATTAACACAAAAGGCGTAAAATTGTCCGATTTAAAAGGCAAAGTTGTGGTGCTTGACTTCTTTGCACCGTGGTGTGCTCCTTGCAGAGCCGCTATGCCTTACCTTGAAAAACTTTACTCTCAGTATAAAAACAAAGGCCTTGTGGTTATCAGCATCACTTCTTACTACGGCACATTTTCAGACGGAAAACAAAAGGTGCCAAATCTTAAACCGGAAGAAGAGTTGAAATACATAAAAAAATTCCTTGAAGAAAGAAAAATTGAATACCCTGTTGCAATATTGAAAGACAAAAACCTTTATAAGCAATACGGCGTAACCGGAATTCCGCACTTTGTTGTAATCGGAAAAGACGGGAAAATCGCCAAAACTTTCGTAGGTTTTTCGGGAGAAAAAGACCCGCTTGTAGAATACGTAAAATCATTGCTCAAATAAGAAATTTCAACTAAAATAAACAAAAAACGGAGGGGGAGATAAAAACTCCCCCTTTTTCTATTTTGATTTACAGGAGGGAAAATGTTTAAAACAAAAATAACCGAAGCCCTTGGAATTGAATACCCCATAATTCAGGGCGGAATGATGTGGATTTCCAAAGCGGAACTTGTCTCTGCCGTTTCAAATGCCGGAGGTCTGGGAATAATAACCGCACTTTCCTTTGACAAACCTGAAAAACTTGCGGAAGAAATTGACAGATGCAAAAAAATGACCGACAAACCCTTCGGGGTAAACATAACCTTTCTGCCAACCCTAAGGCCCGTAAACTATGATGCATACATTGACGTAATTATTGAAAAAGGCATAAAAATCATGGAAACTGCGGGAAGAAACCCCGAACCATACATGAAAAAACTGAAAGACGCGGGCATAAAGGTTATCCACAAATGCACATCGGTAAGACATGCAAAAAAAGCGGAAGCGATAGGATGCGATTTTGTAAGCATTGACGGATTTGAGTGCGCCGGACACCCGGGAGAAGACGATGTAACTTCTCTAATCCTCATTCCAAGAGCGGTTGACGAATTGAATATTCCCGTAATTGCCTCGGGAGGATTCGGAGACGCAAGGGGATTTTTAGCCGCACTTTCCTTAGGTGCGGAAGGGGTAAACATGGGAACAAGGTTTGTTGCGACAAAAGAGGCCCCCGTCCACGAAAACATAAAAAAGAAACTTGTTGAAGCAAAGGAAACCGACACAATACTTGTTGAAAGAAGTTTGAAAAATACTTTAAGGGCTTTGAAAAACAAACATGCTTTAAAAATCAAGGAAATGGAAGAAAACGGAGCGACACTTGAAGAACTTGCCCCGCTTTTAAGCGGATTGAGAGGATTGAAAGCGCTTCAAACGGGAGAACTTGACGACGCACTGTTTGCCTGCGGACAGGTTGTTGGGCTTATAAACGACATTCCAACGGTAAAAGAGGTCATTGATTCCATAATCAGCGGCGCCGAAAAGATACTCAAAGAAAGAATGTGCAAATTTATATAATTTTTTTCTCTAACACACTGCAAAAAATATTTTTCCTCAAAAAACATCAAATTTTACAAGCGGTCTCAAAAGGCCGCTTTTTTTATTGACAAATTCCTAAAAATGGAATAAATTTTAGTTAGTCAATATTTGAATTACTCAACTATTGAATTCGTAAAAGGATTGAAAAATGGAAAACTCTTTTGCCACAATGAGCGTGTTAACAAAGTTTCTTCACCTGAAACACATACTTTTTTCAAAAAAAATCAAAGAAATTGACCCGTCTTTAAGCAAGCCTCAGGCCGGAATAATTATTCACATGCTTCCCTCAAAGTCATACCGCGTTGGAGAATTGGCAAAAATGCTTGAAGTTACGCCGGGAGCAATCACCCACGCTTCAAGAATTCTAATCAACAAAGGCTACCTTTTAAGAACCCACGGAGAGGATTTAAGAACAGTTTACCTTCAATTATCTGAAAAAGGGGAAAAATTAAGGGGAAAAATAATGAACTGCCTTGAAAAAATAAATCAAGAATTGCTCGGTTTTCTCAACGAAAAAGAAAAAGAGGAATTTGTAAGACTTCTCGGCAAAATAACCGAAAATCTTGAAAGGATAGCGGAAGAAAATGGCAAATAAAACCTTG
>JAMOUY010000262.1 GCA_027067895.1 Acidobacteriota bacterium | reverse complement strand
GGAAAAATAAATTTTTGCTTCCCGTTTTCCCGCAAGGCAATTTCCCCTTAAAAGAATTTTTTGTTTTTGTTCAAGATAAACCGCTATGTCGCTTTTGATTTTTATCTCGTTTGTAATGATAGAGGTGTCTTTGATAAACATAAAAACACCGTCTTTTTTAAACTTTGAGACATTAAAAACAGAATTTATTTGAAAATCTTTTGACAAAAGTTTTGATTTTGAAGCAAGATATAGACTGCTTTCCTCAATTTTAAAAGCAAAATTTTCACCGGAAAGAGAAAATTTTGGAAATGAAAGAAGAATTTTTTTTTCTCCTCTCAATATCTTGTCTTTCAAAAAAGCAGGGGGTGAAATTATTACTTTGATTTCTTTTTCGGGAAGAAAACCTTTTATTTCCTCTTGAAATTCAAGAATGTTGTCTTTAAATTCGGCATGTTTGGAAGATAATTCTCCGTTGTTTTTAAAAATTTTTACATTTATGTCGGACAATCTTAAAACATCTTTTTTTTGAACAGCCTCTTTATAGGAAATCCTCGCAAATTTTTCGCCGTTTGAATAAATTTCATGAATTCCATTTTCAATAACCATTGATGCGTTTATGTCGGTTTTTTTGTCTTCAACAACGATTTTCTCGGAAGGCGAAAAGTTAAAAAAAGCAAGCAACACAACCAATAAAATTAAAAAAATTAAAAAAAATCTAACTATCTTTATTTTTTTCATCTAACTTTAAAATCAATAAGATTCAATTGAAAATACTCTTTACTATTCCATCTGACTTTATCAAGCGTGTAAACAATGTCAATTGAACCGAATTTTTCAAGATACTTTGCGTCATTGGCTTTGTTGTAACCTATAACCACAAACTTATGCAAACCGTCGGAAACGTAAAACCTTATGTGTTTATCGCTTAAAATATCAACATCGCTTTCCACAATTACATCTTTCGTAAGAAATACAGGTTGCGGATTTCCTATGCCGAACGGTTCAAGCATTCTTAAATGCTCGTAAAATTTCTCGTTAATTTTTGAAAGTTCAATCTCAAAATCAATGTTTACCGTGGGAACAAACAAATCTTCCGGATAGTTTTCAAGCAAATATTGGTTAATCCTTTCGTGAAGAATAGGAATATTTTCCGCTTTCAAAGTTATTCCTGCCGCCTGATGGTGTCCTCCGTAACTTTCAAGCAAATCTTTACAGGTATCAAGTATCTCAACAATGTTTATACCCTCAATGCTTCTTATTGAGCCGTATCCGATTCCGTCTTCAATGCTTACGATTCCAACAGGCCTGTAATATTTTTTCTGTATTTTTGAAGCCACAATGCCGATTACTCCCCTGTGCCAATTTTCTCCTCTTAAAAGCAGAAACCTCTGTTTCATCAAAGAATCTTCGTCAATACTTGCTTTTATAATTTTTTCAAGGGTTTTTTCAAGTTTCTGCCTCTCATAGTTTTTTCTGTTCATATAGTCAACATACTCTTTAATGTTGTCGCTGTTTTCCGGGGAAAACAACTCAATTGCGAAACTTGCGTCGCCAAGCCTTCCCAAAGCGTTAATTCTGGGCGCAATTTTGTAACTTATGTCAATGCAGGCGAGGTTTTTTTTGTCAATGTGGCAACTGTTAAAAATCGCTTCAAGTTCCTTTGTTTCTGTCTCTCTGATTGTCTTCAAGCCCTCTTTTACGATTATTCTGTTTTCACCTATTAAAGGGACAAGGTCGGCGACCGTGCCTATGGAAACAAGTTTTAGAATAAAATCTTCGTTTAAGTTTACGCCGAAGTGATTCTGCAATGCCTGAACAAGTTTAAAAACAACTCCGACTCCGGCAAGGGGCTCGTTTTCGTATCCGCTTCCGTCTATTTTTGGATTTATTATAGCCACAACATCGTCGGGCAACTCCTCGTCCGGTTCGTGGTGGTCGGTTATAATTACGTCAATTCCCATTTCGTGAATTTTTCTTATCTAG
>JAMOUY010000261.1 GCA_027067895.1 Acidobacteriota bacterium | reverse complement strand
TCACCTCGGACAAAAACAATTCATCTTTATCCTTTCCAGAAATTTCATCGTCGGTTTTGATTACATAATCATTATTGCTTTCTTTATCTTCCCGAATTTCTCTTTTAACTTCCCCAACATCTCTCTGCGTTTGCACTTTTTTCCCCACACAACCTATTTCAATTGCAAGCAAAACACAAAAAAGCAAAAACAACGCTTTTTTCATTTTTACCTCTCAAAATTTTTTCATATTATAGCAAAAGATTTTTAGATAATCGCAAACAGAATTTCAAAAGGCTTTTATACAGGTGTTTTTTGGACAAAAAGCGGGAAAATACGGTATAATCCTTTGAGTGAAAAAATTAAAAGCAGGAGAGGTGCATTGAATTTTCAAGAGTTGATTCTGGCTTTGCAAAACTATTGGTCAAATAAAGGCTGTATTATTTCCCAGCCTTACGATATTGAGACAGGGGCGGGGACAATGAATCCCCACACTTTTTTGCGTGTTTTGGGCGAAAAACCGTGGAACGTGGCATACGTTGAGCCTTCAAGAAGGCCTACGGACGGAAGGTACGGGGAAAACCCTTTCAGGGTTTACAAGCATTATCAGTTTCAGGTTATTATGAAGCCTTCCCCGGACAATATAATTGACCTTTACATTGACTCTTTAAAAGCATTCGGGATTAAACCGGAAGAGCACGACATAAGGTTTGAAGAGGACAACTGGGAATCCCCGACATTGGGCGCATGGGGAGTTGGCTGGCAGGTGCTTCTGGACGGAATGGAGATTACTCAGTTTACCTATTTTCAGCAGGCGGGGGGAATTGATTTAAGCCCGGTTTCGGTTGAGATTACTTACGGAATTGAGAGAATTTGCATGTTTATAAACGGCATTGACAATATGTTTGACCTTGAATGGGCGCACGGGGTTAAATACGGCGACATAAGAAAAAGAGAGGAATACGAGTTTTCGGTTTATTCTTTTGAGAAAGCGGATGTTGATTTGCACTTTAAATTGTTTGACTTATACGAAGAAGAATGCAAGAAGATGCTTGAAGAAAAACTGCCCATGGTTGCCTTTGACTGGGCATTAAAGTGCTCTCATACTTTCAACATGCTTGACGCAAAAAACGCAATTTCTGTAACCGAAAGGGCAAACTATATTGCAAGGGTTAGAAACCTTGCGGTGCAATGCGCAAAAGTGTATTTGGAGGCTACAAATGAGTGAGTTTCTTTTTGAAATAGGCTGCGAGGAAATTCCCGCAAGGTTTATAGAGGATGCGCTAAGGGACGGAAAAGACATTCTTAACAAACTTCTTTCGGAATATTCCATAAACTTTTCCGAAATAGAAACATACGCAACCCCGACAAGGCTTGTTTTCAGAATAGAAAACATTGACAAAAAAGAAGAGGACAGGACTGTAAAGGTGCAGGGGCCTCCCAAAAGAATATGCTTTGACAACGACGGCAACCCCACAAAAGCGCTTGAAGGTTTTTTAAAGAAAAACGGACTTTCCATTGATAAAGTGAAATTTGAACAGGGGAAAACAGGCGAAATTGCGGTTGCGGAAAAGTTTGTAAAGGGCAAGGAAACAAAGGAAATATTAAAAGTTGTTTTGCCGGAAATGCTTAAAAAAATCCCTTTCAGAAAGAATATGAAGTGGGGAAGTTTAAATGTTAGGTTTGTAAGGCCAATAAGGTGGCTTGTTGCGATTTTAGACGGCGAACCAATTGAGTTTGAATACGCAAAAGTTAAATCCTCAAACAAAACAAACGGCCACAGAATTCTTGGAAAGAGAAACATTGAGGTTTCCTCTTTCAAAGAGTACACAGAAAAACTTGAACAAAACGCCGTTATGGTTGATTTCAGAAAGAGAAAAGAGATTATTGAGGAAAAAATCAAATCCTTTGAGAAAAAAACAAACTTTTTAGCAATAAAAGACGAAGATTTGCTAAACGAAGTTGTCCACCTTGTTGAATACCCCT
>JAMOUY010000260.1 GCA_027067895.1 Acidobacteriota bacterium | reverse complement strand
TCCGCATCCGGCTTCTGCTACGCATCTTTAAAAGAGCAAAACAGAAGCGGAAACAGAGGGGTTTGCGCCCAAATTTGCAGACACAACTTCAACGGCAACTACCCTTTTTCAATGAAAGATTTAAACCTTATAGAGGAAATACCCAAACTTGTCAAAGCGGGAATCAAGCATTTCAAGATTGAAGGCAGAATGAAGGGAGCAGATTACGTTTACACAACGGTATCGGCATTAAAGGAAATACAAAACGATTTAAGCGAAAGGGGAATTGAAAAGGCAAAAGAGATTTTAAGGCAATACCCTTTTTTAAGGGAAACGGGAAAGGGATACTTCTATTTCCCGGAGAGAAAGGACATCTTTACAAAGAAAAAACATTCGGTTCAGGTTGAAATCGGAAAAGTAAAAAATGCAAAAGGCAAAAAGATAGAGTTTTTTTCACTTAACAAAGAGGTGAAAAAAGGTGCAAGAATTAAAGCAAACGAAAAAGGGGCAACCGTTTTAAAGGTAGAAAAAAACACCTTAACCCTATCCCACCCTTTAAAAGCCTCAAAGGGAGACAGGGTTTTCCTTTTCCCGAATAAGCAGTCAATTAAGGGAATAAGCGGAATTGTAAACGAGATTATGAAAAAGGTGGTGCCTATTCAAATTGCATTAAAGGTAAAAGCGGAAAAAACAGGGATTGAGGCTGAAATTATTTTTAAAAACAAAAAACAAACAATTGAGATTAAAGCAGAGGGAATTGAGGCTGATAAAAATCCTCTAACAAAAGAAACACTTCTAACAAAACTGAAATCGCCTTACTTTTTCATTTCCGAAATTAGCATAAACGAAAACAACCTCATATTTAAACCTTCTGTTTTCAAAGAGTTAAAGAAAAAACTTAAAGAATTTGCCGAAGATATTTTTATGGAAAACCTTAATCCAAAAACAACCTTAATTGAAAAATACCGGGACATTGAATACCAGAGTCCCCCGAAACAATGCGAAACCCTGCCCCCGGTTTACTATTCGCCTTTAAATCCCGACAATAAATGCATAATAGCCAACAATGTGGGACAGTTAATCTTTGAAGGGGGAAAATATACCGGAAAATTCCTGCCAATATGCAACAAAATAGCAAAATATTTCTTAAAACAAAACTTTCAGCTAAAGGGGTTTTTAAAACCCTATGAACTTGACCCTGACAAAAATACCCCTTACTTTGTCGTAAGGGTAAAGCCTGAAAAACTTCCCAACAACTTTGTCTGCCAGAAAAATGGCGAATACTTTGTCATTCTAAAAAAATACAACTGAATTAATCGGCTATTTTTTGGTTTTTTCAACCTTTTTCAAGACCAAATCAACGCCGGTCATTGCCATTGAGTTTTTGTCTCCGATTTTTAATCCGGAAGAACGGAAGGCACCTATCAGATAATCCCCTTTTGTATCAACCATAAGCCTCATTTTCTTTCTTTTAATCTTTTCCTTTTTCACAACAAAGCCTTCCAACTCAACCTCAATTACGTAATCCCTGTTTAAAATACCGAGAAAGTTTGAATAAATCTTTCCCTCTTTAATCTTTGCGTCTCCGATTTT
This sequence comes from Acidobacteriota bacterium, assembly GCA_027067895.1. GTDB lineage: Bacteria > Acidobacteriota > Holophagae > Thermotomaculales > Thermotomaculaceae > Thermotomaculum. The sequence goes on along the minus strand of JAMOUY010000260.1, from coordinate 393 downwards.
GCCTGAAACTTTGCCCTTTGAATCAATTTTAATGTCAAAGTTGAGTTTTTTCTGTTTGCACCATGAAACAATTACCTTCCCACTTCCAACCCAGTGTCCTTCAAATTTCTTTAAATCAAGGGCAAAAGAGGAAGAAACCCACAAAAAAGCAACAATCAAAGCAAGGATATTAAGCCTTTTCATACCAGCCTCCCTGAAAAGAGTATCTGCCTGCTTTTACGAAAAAAGTAAGATTTTGTTTACTCGCTAACGCCGTTATCGTGCAAATTGCCGAAGGTTTTTTGGTAAATAAAGAAAGCAATAAGGGAAACCAAACCTATTAGAGCAAAAGAGCCCCAGAGCATTAGCGGATTTCTTGCCCCCTCAACCGGACAGTATTTTGAAACAAGAATT
>JAMOUY010000259.1 GCA_027067895.1 Acidobacteriota bacterium | reverse complement strand
GGCTCATAGTGTCCCGAATAGCATAATTCTATAAGTTTTAGGGTTGGCACTCCTCCGCTTCTCTCGGGGGAAAACGGACCGTCTCCCGAAAGGCCGTTGTTTACGTCTATAACCTTTCCCCTTTCGTGGGCGCCGACTGTTATTCCTCCCCCTAAATGGGCGACAACAAGGTTTAAGTCCTCGTATTTTTTCCCAATTGAGTCCGCATACCTTCTTGCAACAGCCTTCTGGTTGAGGGCGTGAAAAATTGATTTTCTCGGGTTTTCCGGCATTCCCGAATACCTTGCTATTTCAATCATTTCGTCAACAACTGGCGGGTCAACTATAAAGGCAGGTTTTCCGCCCGCCTCTTTTGCCAATTCGTCGGCTAAAATTGCCCCTAAGTTTGATGCATGTTCCCCGAATTTTGCATATTTTAAATGCTGTTTCATAAGTGAATTTACTTTGTAAACGCCGCCGGGAATTGGTTTCAAAAGCCCGCCTCTTCCCGCAAAGGCGTCTATTTCCGTTATCTCTATGTTGTTTTCTTTCAGAAATTTTATTATTGCCTTTTTTCTGAAAGGATACTGGTCGTAAACTGTTTTGAATTTCAGTAATTCTGTTGTTTCGTGTTTTAGGTTTTCGGTTTTTATCGGTTTGTCGTTTTCAAAGAAACCGACTTTGGTTGAGGTTGAACCGGGGTTTATTGTTAGAATTTTGAAAACCATCTTTTCTCCCTAAGAGTTTACCGCCGCAAACACGATTGAGTAAAGTTTTGTTTCAGCATTGTCTGCCCTTGATGTAAGGACGACAGGCGCTTTTGCCCCGGCGATTAAAGCCGCCGCTTTCGCTCCCGCAAAGTAGGTTAGGGATTTGTATAAAACGTTTCCCGACATTATTTCGGGACAAACTATTATGTCGGCGTCTCCCGCAACCTCGGATTTAATGCCTTTATGCTCCGCCGCTTCTTTTGAGACTATGTTGTCAAAGGCAAGCGGCCCGTCGGCAACAATGTCTCCAAGTTGTCCCCTCTTTGCCATCATTGTAAGCACGGCGGCATCTTCCGAAGCCTGCACTCCCGGTTTTACCTTTTCGTTGTGTGTTAGAAACGCAACTTTCGGTTTTTCTTCAACAATGTTTTTCATGAAATTTACCGCATTCATGGTTATGTGCGTTTTCTGGTTTACATCCGGGGCAATGTTCATTGCCGCGTCGGTTATGAGAAGAAGTTTGTGGTATGCTGGAATTTCAAAAAGCGCCACGTGTGAAAGTATTGAGCCTGTTCTTAATCCCCATTCTTTGTTTAAAATAGCCCTTAAAAACGTGTCTGTGGGGATTAGGCCTTTCATTACAATGTCTCCCTTTCCCTTTGAAACTATGGAAATTCCTTCTTTTGCAGACTGTTGAGGGTCTTCGGTATTTAAAATGTCTATCTTGTGAAATGGAATGCCGGTTTCTTTTAACGAGTGTTCTATCTTTGCCTTTTTGCCTATGAGAATTGGCTCAATTATGTTGAGTTCAAGCGCGTCTTTAATCGCTTCAAGGACGGGAATGTCGTGCCCTTCCACAACTATTATCTTTTTTTTGTTTGTGCTTTTTGCCTTGTCTATAAGTTCTTTCAGCCTTTTCATTTGCTCTCCCAAGTTTTGTTATTTCCCTAATTCGTCTATTTTTTTGTTTACTGTTTCCCTAAGTTTTTGCACAAGTTTTTCTCCGTCGGAAAGCAGTTTGTCGGTTTTTTCCTTTGTTTGTTTTACAAACTCTTTGTCTTTTATGCCGGGAAGGTTGATTAAAACGTTAAGCACCGCTCCCCTTAATCCTGCATAGGCCATTTCTCCGCCCACTCCCGCATCTGTAACAGAGTTTATGTTTCCGCTTTCAGCCGCCTTAATTGCGACCTCAATTGCCTTTAAGGAATTTTCTGCCGTTTTCATGGGGACTGAAATCGCTTTTTTCAACCCTTCAAGCATAGCCTTTTCCCTTGCCTGCTTTTCCTCTT
>JAMOUY010000258.1 GCA_027067895.1 Acidobacteriota bacterium | reverse complement strand
CAAATACTGATATAATTTATTCATCAAAACTTCGGGAGGTTTAAATTGCCGGAAGAAAAAAAGAATGAAAAAGGTTATGAACCGATAACTCCGGAAGAGGAGAAACCAAGCCCGCTTAGAGAAATAATTCAGCCATTTATTGACTTTGCAAAAGTCCCAAAAGTACTTTGGGGCGTAAACATTTCCTATACGATTGAGGGAATGGTTTACTTCGGAATACTTACTTTTATGGCTATCTATTTCAACGATTTTGTCGGACTTGACGACAAGCACGCAGGCTGGATTGTGGGCGCATTTACAGGCGGAATTACCCTTGCAATGCTTTTTTTAGGCGGTGTCAGCGATAAAATAGGAATAAGAAAAGCGCTGCTTATCTCAATGATTCTAATGTTTTTCGGAAGAATAATATTTACAGGCGGCCCCTACATTTTTCCGTGGGGACAGGGAATGTGGTCTCCCCTGTTTTACTCTTCCCTTCTCGGACTTTTTCTTGTCGTAATAGGCTACGGAATGTATCAGCCTTCGGCCTATTCGGCAGTTAAAGAGTTTACAGACGAAAAAACCGCGGCAATGGGATATGCCGTATTGTACGCCGTAATGAATTTAGGCGGTTTCTTGCCTGCAATTGTATCTCCCCCCATAAGGCACTGGTATAGAAACTTTTTTATTCAAAAACTTTCGGCTGCCGGCGTGCAGATAAACCCGGAAATACATTACGGAATTCTCGGCGTTTTTTGGTTTTACGTAATATGCACATTTATTGGAATTATAGTCCTTCTCCTCTATGTAAACAAAAAGACAATAGCAATGGCAATGGAAGAAAAGAAACAGAAGGAACTTGCCGCAGGCAAAAGCGAAGCACAGATAAAGCAGGAAATGGAAGAGGCAAAACCGAAAAAGAGAAGCCTCATGCAATACTTTGCAGAACACCCGCTAAGAGATGCAAGATTTGCGTTTTTCATATTTGCCTTAATTCCCGTGCAGACACTTTTTGCACACAATTGGCTTACACTTCCCCAATACGTTGACAGGGCATTCGGCCCCACGGTTAAAGCAAATATGGAATTTTTCGTAAACTTCAACCCGATTTTAATATTCATACTGACACCTACCGTTGCGGCAATTACGGCAAAAGCAGATGTTTTGAAAATGATGATTTTGGGAACATTCGTTATGGCTCTGCCTACATTTTTCCTTGCACTGGGGCCAAACGTTTACACACTCTTTGCATACATTCTCATTATGTCAATCGGCGAAGCAATGTGGCAACCGAGATTTTTACAGTATGCGGCGGAACTCGCGCCTCCCGGAAGAACGGGCGAATACATGGGCGTTGCGCAGTTTCCTTGGTTTCTCACAAAGATTATAACGGCAACCTATTCAGGCTGGTTTTTAATGAAATACTGCCCTGTTGAGGGCCCGAAACACACCGAGGTAATGTGGTTTATCTACGGCTTGATTGCAATAAGTTCGCCGATACTTCTGATTTTGGCAAAAAACTGGCTAAAAAAAGGAATGCAACCAAATAACAAAGGAATAACAAACAACTGATGGACATAAGAATAGGACAGGGAATAGACTGCCACAAATTTGAATACGGAAGAAAACTTATTTTAGGGGGGGTTGAGTTCGACTCCCCCTTCGGCTTAAAAGGACACTCTGACGCCGACGCACTGCTTCACGCAATAACCGACGCGATTTTAGGCGCAATAGGGGAAAACGACATAGGCTTTCATTTCCCCGACACAAACCCAGAATTCAAAAACGCAAACTCTGAAATTTTTTTAAAAAAAGCAATCGCCCTCGCAAGGGAAAAAGGGTTTGAGATATCTAACATTGACGCGACAATTCTATGCGAGATTCCAAAAATCAACCCCAGAAGAGAAGAGATAAAGGAAAATCTGGCATCAATTTTGGAGATAGAGAAAAACAGAATCAACGTAAAAGCAACCACAATGGAAAAAATGGGATTTATAGGC
>JAMOUY010000257.1 GCA_027067895.1 Acidobacteriota bacterium | reverse complement strand
AGGGGCAAGGGTGTTAACGACGAAACCGCCTATCTAAAAGGGAAAACAAAAACTTTTTCCCTTGAATACGACAACGACAGAAAGTGGCTTTTTTACGACGGCAAAATTCCCGCAGGCGAATATGTTTTGTCCGTGGAAGATTTTGCGGGAAACAAAACGGTAAAAAAGGTAAGGGTAAAATAAAAAGGCGGACGTTGCGCCCGCCTGTATTAACAACCTTGTCGTATTTTTCAGGGTATTCTTTTTTCCTCAATCAATTTTTTTAAAATACTTTCGGATGCAAACGCAAAATACGGATGGGATGTTTTCGGCGTTAGTTCCGGGTGGGAAGAGTAATGATAGCCGATAACGTCGTAAAGGTTTGCCTTCATTAAAATCAATTGGGTTGCCGCTTCAATAAAGCCGGCAGGGTTGAATTTTCCCACAAGTTCTGCGCCTATAAACTGCAAATTGTCTTTTCTGTAAATCACTTTTACAAAAACCTTTCTGTGCCCCGGCATATTTGCATACATGCACGTTGATTCCCCGTATCCCGCAATTGTTTCAATGCCTTCGTTTTCTGCGTCTTTTTCGCTAAGCCCGGCACAGCCTATCGCAATGTCTCCAACTTTTGTTATGGTTGCGTTTATTACTCCCTCGTACGGCCTTTTTTTTCCGCCGAAGTTTAAGCCTAAAATTCTTGCCATCTGGCCTGCGTTTGAGCCCAACTTTCCGGGATAAGGTTTTCCCGTTAAAAAGTGTTTTGTCTCTATGCAGTCTCCTATTGCGTAAATATCCTTTACTCCCGTTTCAAAGTATTCGTTGACTATAATTCCGTGTTTGCTTGTTTTTAGTCCGAATTTTTCCGCATACTCAACAAGGGGTTTTACTCCGACCGCTGAAAGCACCGCTTCTGTTTCAATCACGCTTCCGTCGTCAAGCTCAACACCTTCAACCTTTTCCTTTCCGAGAAATTTAACCGCTTTTTTCCCTGTTATAAGGTTTATTCCCTTTTCCTTTAAGTGCTCTTCAACCATTGAGATAATCTTTTCGTCGTTTCTTCCGCCCAACACGTGTGGCATAAGTTCAACAACCGTTACTTTTTTGCCCATATGGTTTAAAGATACGGCAAATTCAAGTCCTATGTATCCTGCGCCAAGGACAACAACATTGTCAATCCCGTCAAGAATTTCCATTGTCTTTTTTACGTCAACGGTTTTTCTAACCTTTAAAATGTTTTTCAAATTATTTCCGGGAATGTCGGGAATAATCTGGTCTGTCCCTGTTGCAAAGATTAGTTTGTCGTAAAAGTATTTTTTCCCGTTTTCGGTTAAAACATACTTTTCTTCCGGATTTCCGTCTATAACCTTGTCAACGATTATGGGGGTGCCCCACTTTGTTACTATTTCTTCTTTTATCAATCCCTTTTCCCAAGGGATTTCCCCTTCAACAATATACGGTGTCCCGCAATGGTTTACGATTTTTTCTTCTTCTCTAATAATTCCTGTTTTTACGCCTTTATGAAAAAAGTGGATATACTTGTTTAAAATCCTTGATGCAGGTCCGCCGCCTACAATTAAATAGTCAAACCTTTCCATACAACCCCCTAACTTTTTCTTCTATAAATATGAACCTTTGTTCTTAAAAAGGTTACATTAGATTAGGTTTTTTGTGAATAAAAAAAGCCCCCGTCTGTTAAAACGGGGGTTGAAATTTTAGAAGGGGCTATTAATTTTCAATAATTATAACTTCGGTGCATTCCGGGGGTATTCTGAATTTTTTTCCCTGCCAGACAATTGCTTCCGTCCCGTTGTAGGTGTCGTCCACTCTGTAAATCTTTGTTTTTTTTAAGTTGTTTTTTCAATGTGTGAAAGTTGAGTTTTGTTTGGAAAGAATAAAACGGGCATAGAGTGGAAAAAGGATTGAAGATAGTTATTTTTTTCATTTTTTCTTTTCTTTGTGTAGATTTTTTGATTTTTAATTGGTTTTTTCTTTTGCTTTTCATAATAGAATTAAAT
>JAMOUY010000256.1 GCA_027067895.1 Acidobacteriota bacterium | reverse complement strand
ATTATGAAGTTTAACGAAAAACTGCTTGAAATAATAGTTTGTCCCGAGTGCAAAAAGGAGTTGAAACTTGTGAAGGAAGGCAGAGGCTTGAAGTGTGAGCAGTGCAAAAGGGTATATCCAATTGATGAAAACGGCATTCCCCATCTTTTGATAGAGGAAGCAGAGGTTGAAGAATAGATTTTTCGTAAGCGCTGTGAGAAAAATCAATCTTGTTTATTCAAAAAACGGGAAGTTGTGCGGAAACAGGTTTGAATTGAAACTTGTTTTCTCATCTCAAAAACTTGATAAAAACGGCTTTGTGGTTGATTTTTCCCGTGTAGAAAAAATTCTTGCCAATTTGGAAGCAATGCTAAAAGAAAAAAACGCAAACTCTGTTTTGGAAAAAGACGAGTTTTCTTTCGGGGATTTTTTGGCATTTATTGCCGATTTTGTTGATAAATCCCTGAATGAGGCACATATTTTAATTGAAGAGGTTTCTCTCTCAAACGACGAGGAAGGTTATGCGCTTAGATTTGATTAGGTATTACGCCGAGTGTGTTAAAACTTTTTTAGTGAAAAAAAAGGCTACGTTGCTTTTTTTGTATGCGCTGTTTATGACAGGCTTTGTGGTTTTCAATTACTTTTTCAGGCCTGTTGTGGTTGCAGGTTCAAGCATGCTTCCCACCTTAAACAACGACCAGACTATTTTTATAAAAAGGCTGATTGCCGAGGAAGATATAAAAAAAGGAGACATTATTGTTTTCCGTTCCCCTTTAAACAGGGATAAATTGCTTGTAAAAAGAGTTATTGCCACGGCGGGAGATACTGTCGCCATTATTGAGGGAAAGGTTTACGTTAACGGGAAACTTCTCTATGAGCCTTACCTTAACGGAGTGAAAAGCCACGAGACTATTCCAATGGTAAGGGTGCCCGAAGGTTGCTATTACGTGCTTGGGGATAACAGGGTTGTCAGTATGGATTCAAGGGAGTTCGGCTTTGTCAAAGTTGAGGACGTTTACGGAAAACTTGTATTCAAAGGGGAAGGAGACCCTTTTAACTAAGTTATCCTCTTTAAAACCTGAAAATACAAACCAGATTGAAAAACTTATAGACCAAAGGTTTTCTTTTCTTTTAAGGGAAAGTAGCGAGAGGTTTTTGAAGCCTCTCTTTGAAGGAGCAAAGTTTAGGGCAGAGTATATAGATTTTTCCGCGGATACCGTAATAATCGGTAAGGAAAGCGAGTTGAATGAAAGCGAAAGGGAAATTGTTTACTCTTCCCTGAAATCTTTAATGCCGTGGAGAAAGGGGCCTTTTTCCGTTTTTGGGATTGAGGTTGATGCGGAGTGGAAAAGTTTTAGAAAGTGGAACAGGTTCAAGCCCTACCTTCCGGATATTGAAGGCAAGGTTGTGTGCGATGTCGGTTGCAACAACGGTTATTACATGTTTAAAATTGCAAACCTAAACCCTGAATTTGTTTTGGGAATTGACCCGACGGTGCAGTATTTTTGCCAGTTTAATCTGTTGAATTCATACGCCGGGGTGGAAAACCTGAATTTTCAACTTCTTGGAGTGGAGCATATTCATCTTTTTGAGGAATTTTTTGACGTTGTTTTTTTTATGGGAATTCTCTATCACCATCCGAATCCGCTTGAAATTTTGAAAAAGGTAAGAACTTCTTTGAAAAAAGGCGGGACAATTGTCCTTGAAACGCAAGGAATTGAAGGGGATTTGCCAGTTGCCCTGTTTCCCGAAAAAAGATACGCCAAGGTGCCGGGCACATACTTTGTGCCTACGCCGTCCTGCGTTGTCAATTTTCTAAAAAGAGCGGGATTTAGCGAAATCAAAATTATCTGTTTGCACAAAATGAGTTCGGAAGAGCAGAGAAGCACCGAATGGATGGTTTACCAGTCTTATAAAGATTTCGTTAACGAAGACAACACCAAAACCGTTGAAGGTTATCCTGCGCCTATTCGCGTATATGCTATTGCGGTAAAGTGAATTTTCTTAATTTGAGATTTAAAAGTTTCTTTTTGTCGTTTTCAAGTTTTATGTTTACGTTGTTGTTCCACAGCCTGTTTTCAATGTAAATTCCCTGCGTAAAGTGGATAATATTTAAAAGCATTGTTTTTTCAGGCGTTTCCGTTTCGTCAAATACGGTCATTTCCCCGTTTTCAAGTTTCATCAAAGTAAACGTGTTGTGAAGTCCCAAGGATTTGTCAAAAACCTGTCTGTCGCCGAAAAACGAAAGCCCGAGCCACGGATTGGGAAAGTTGTTAAAGCCTAAAAGATGGATTAGGGAAGGTACCAAATCAAGAGATGTCGTGTTTACCCTGAATTTTTTCGGAAGTTTATGCACGGGGTCGTGGATAATAAGGCAGATTTTGTCAAATGTTGTATGGGAAACTGCATCTTTAAACGTTTCGTTAAAGGGAATTGTCGGGTTGTGCGCATGGTCTGCTGTGAGAATTACAATCGTATTGTCCTTCAAATCGCTGTTTTTAAACCATTGCCAGAAAATTCCGAATGAATAGTCAAGGTTGTGAACCTGAGTCAACACCGGATTGTCGGGATTTTCGGGATATTTTCTTGCGTTTTCTTTCGGTTTGTACCCCGAGTGTGTTTCTATTGTGGAAACCGCAAGAAAGAAAGGTGTTTCTTTTCTTAATTTTTTTGCCAAGTCTTTTACAACCTTGAAAACTGTTTGGTCGTCTGCTCCGCAGTATTCCGGAAAGTCTTTCTCAGGCCTGTATCTGTCGTAAATTTTGTCTTCGGCAAAGTATGTTTTGTCAAACCCGAGCGCAAGTATTTGAGGTTTTAAAAATGTGTCTTTTTCCGAACTGTGTGTAAGGTAAACCGTTTTGTATCCCTTTTTGTCAAGCACGTTAACAATGCTTAAAAGTTTGTTTACCTTTATGTCGTCCGAGGTTAAATCCCAGTCGTACCAGTTGAAGGGGGGATAATAGGACGCCATCTGCCCCTGCAACCCCGGTATTGTGGGATAGGTGTGATTGTAATAGTTAAAAACAACCATTGAGTTTTGGGCAAAGTCGTTAATATTCGGTGTAAGGTTTTCGTATTCCCTGTTGTAAGGGTTCACCATTCCCGCAGACAAACTTTCAACGAAAAAGACAATTACATTTGTTTTTGACGGATTTTTTATTTTGGGAAAAGGAAACGGAGAAGCGTAAACAAAGTTTTTGATTAGAGGGTATGTTTTTCCGTAATGGATGAAAAATCCGTATTCTTCCGCGAGTTTTTTCTCTTCCGGGCTTAGTTTTTTTACTTTGTAGAAGTTTTCTTTCTCAAATGTCAGATATCCCAGTTTTAAAAATTCCCTGACTGGGGGATAGAAATTCACCGAATAGTATTTTTTGAAATTGATTGCCGATGTGTTGTTCATTGTAAAGTAAACGAGAATTATGTTTAAAGCAAAGAGAATGCCTATAATTTTCAAAAATTTTCCCTGACAGTATCTTTTTGAAAGGAAATCAATTGCTACACCGATTAAAAAGATTAAAGCAAGGGTGGAGAGAAAGATGCCGATTGACACGGGGTTTATGACAAAGCCTATGTATCTGATTTGAAGGATAGGTTGGAGTTTTATGTATTCCCCTGTGAAATACATTGCCACAAACTGAACGGGAATTATAAACAAAACGACAAATCTTAAAATTTTCAGAGCCGTTTTTAGTTTTTTGTTTTTTACAAGCGCAATAGACATTAAGAGTGATGCTATAAGCGAATTTTCAATCAGAAAAAACTTCATTAAAATAATTGTCTGAAAAGAAAACAGGGGAATTGCTTTGTCCGAAATGCACGAAGGGCACTTGAATTTTGTGTAAAGATAAAACTCGCCATAGGATATTCCTACAACAAGAAGGAGAAAAATACCGATTACAAAACAATTTTGGTATTTTTCATTTTTTAAAAGTTTTTTTATTTTATCCGAGAGCGACATCAAGCACCATCATTATTGTAAATCCCAGCATAGCCCCCATTGTTGACCAGTCTGTTTCGGAGTTTATCTGGGATTCCGGTATCAATTCTTCAATTACCACGTAAATCATTGCCCCGGCGGCAAAGGCAAGGGCAAAGGGAAGGAATTTTATAAAAATCAAAACAAGCCATGCGCCCAAAACCCCAGCAATCGGTTCAACAATTCCGGAAGCCTGTCCGTATAGAAACGCCTTAAACCTTGAAAGCCCCTCTCTTCTCAACGGAATTGAGACGGCAGCCCCTTCGGGAAAGTTTTGCAATCCAATTCCAATAGCAAGCGCTATTGCACCGCCTAATGTTGCGTCCGTCTGCCCGCTTGCGGCTGCGCCGAATGCAACTCCGACCGCAAGGCCTTCGGGTATGTTGTGAAGGGTAATTGCCAAAACTAAGAGAATGCTTCTTTTAAGCGACGTGTGTATCCCTTCCGCCTTTGATATGTCCAATCCCAAATGAAGGTGAGGCATAATTTTGTCAACTGTGAACAAGAATATTCCCCCGCTTAAAAATCCCAATGCGGGAATAAGCCACGGGTTGTTTCCAAGTTTTTCGCAAAGTTCAATTGATGGCGCAAGGAGAGACCAGAAGCTTGCTGCAATCATAACCCCTGCGGCAAAGCCGAGCATTATGTCAAGAACACGTTTTTTTATTTCCTTGAAGAAGAAAACCATGGCAGCGCCCAATGCGGTTATAAACCAAGTAAAAAGGGTGGCTAACAAAGCCTGAACAACGGGGTTGAATTGAGAAAACGCGTTTTCTGTCATTTATTCTTCCTTTTCTTCAAATAAGGTATCCCCCGCCTGTTTCCAGAATTTGTAGAAGTAATCTATTCCCGACGCTATTGAGATAAACAAAACAATCCACAGGGAAATTATTCCGAATTTTTTTAAAATTATGTATTTCTCGCTTAAAATAAGAAAAGATATTGCGGCAATTTGCAAAACGGTTTTTACCTTTCCCCAAAATGAGGCTGGTATAACTATTTTATAGGTTGTGGCAATCTGCCTTAATCCGTTTACCGCAAATTCCCTTCCGATAATAATTACAACCATCCAAGCAGGTGCAAGTTTCAACTCAACAAGGGAAATAAAAGCGCCTGCAATTAAAAGTTTGTCCGCAAGAGGGTCGAGAAGTTGCCCCAAAGGAGTGACTTGTTTTCTTTTTCTTGCAAGGTATCCGTCAAAAAAATCCGTTATTGATGCAATCCAGAAAACAACTATTCCTATAATCTCTTTTCCCTCTATCCTTGTTAAAAGGACTACAACAAGGACGGGCACCATAAAAATACGAAAAATTGTAAGATAAGTCGGCAGATTTATCTTTCTCCACATACCTAAATTATATACTTTTTTTTGTAAATATGGTAAGTCCGCTGCAATATGGATAATGCTTTATTTCAAAACCCTTGCATTTGTCTGTAAATTCTTTTTTTTCATTGAATTTTTTTTCGCAGAAATCCTCAATAGCCCTTATAACCCCTCTTTTGTTGTCCCATCCGTTTCCGTATGAACCGTCTTTTCTTTTATACAAAAATCCCATGTTTGTATCGTGAAAAATAACCTTAGCGTTTTTAGACAGATATGGAAACCAATGCTTTATCTCGTCCTTTGTGTGTTGGTAAAGGTGGGAAGTGTCTATGAAAAGTATGTCAATTTCTGGGGCTATATTTCTTTCTTTACACCAGTCTTTAAACTCTTTTGCAAACTCAATATCGTCTTTTTGGACAAAATGCCAGTTTTCCCAGTCTGAAATGTCCGAACAATCTTCAATGTCAACGCTTACAAGTGTTGAATTACATTTTTTCGCAACCCTTTCAAACACAAAAGTTGATACTCCGCCTCTTACTCCCAATTCAACAATAAGTTTCGGACAGGTTTCAACCGATTCTCTGTAAATTGTCAAAAGATGCTCGTTTATGTCGCTTCTTTTCAAACTTTTTTCGTAAATTTCTTCTTCAAATTTGTCTTCAAATGTCTTTTTTTCTTGCTTTACAGGTTTGAAAAGATTATAAATTCTTACCATTACAAAAACGGAAAGCCTTTTGAACAAATTCGCGTCACCTTTTTCTTTGTTTGTCATTTTTTATCTCCTTTAAAAGTTTAAGTGTTACCGATTCCGGACTGAAATTTTCTTTATAATATTTGTAAGCCTTTTTCCCCAACTCTTCAAGGTTTTTTTGGGGAATGGAGGAAAGTTTTTTTATGCTTTTTGCAATTTTTTCGGGGGAATTTTTACATAAAATGACGAATTCAAGATTTTCAAACATTGTCCTGCTTGCGGGGGTTTTCCCTGTTATTACGGGCCTTCCGCATGCAAGGGCGTCGTAAATCTTGCAGGGAATAACGATTCCAGCCCTCTTGTTTTCCCCGAATATCCCAAGCACAACGTGGGATTTTTCAATGTATTTTTTCAATTTTTCCGGCGGCAAAAAATCGTTTATAAATTCAAGGTTTTTAAATTTCTCGCTTTTGAAAAGCGTATCGTTTTTCCCCCTGCCTATGAGAATAAATCTAATCTCTTCGTTTTCAAGAAGTTTTACCGCTTCCTTTATTTTGTCTATCCCGTGAAGGTTTAAGAAAGTGCCGAAAAAAACAACGGTAAACGGATTTTTTTCTTTTGGATAGGGTAAAAATGAAAAGTATTCCTCGCTTTCCCCAACCGGAATTACAACAAATTTTTCTTTCTCAATTCCAAACATTTCGGCTATAAAATCCCTGTGGTTTTCGGTGTCTATAAGCACTTTGTCCGCTGTTAAAAGCCCCGCTTTGTCAAAAAAGTAAAGAAATTTTGCGAGAAAAGAGTTTTCTTTTACAACCTTTCTTTCAAAAACAAGGGATTCGTAAAGTGAGAAAAAGTAGTCAAAAAATATTGGAAAATCCGCGCCTGTAATCAGTTTGATAAATTTGAAAACAAAAATCTCAAAATACCCGGGAAACCCCACAATAACTGCGTCGGCGGACTTTAATTCTTCTGCGTTTTTTAAGAAAAAGAAAATTGATTTCAGAAAGGGAATGATTTTTTTGTAGGGTTTTTTTACGTTTTTTTCCTTATCTTCGTTTTCCTTCCAAAGGGGATAGTAAATTTCTTTCAAATCACAGTTTTTTTTCAATCCTTCCAGCAAGACGTTTGCCCTCGGATATCCTTTTCCCTTTGAGTAATTGCCTGCATAAATTATTTTCGGTTTTCTTTTCATATCAAATCCTTTTCCCAATTAAATATAAAGGATTTATCAAAAAATTAAAGAATTATTTGATTTTAATTGTAAAATATTCTTACCAAAAGTCGGAGGGAAGCATGAAAAACCTCTTTGTTGTGACAGGTGCTTCAAGGGGAATAGGAAAGGCATTGGCTTTGGCTATTGACAGAGAATTTGGGAATGACGAAAACAGGTTTATTCTTATTGCAAGAAGCAGGGAAAAACTTGAAGAATTAAGCGAAATGCTTGACGGGGAAAGCATTGTTGCCGCGTGCGACTTGTCTTTCGTTGAAAAATCCATTGAGATGATAGAAAAGATTTTTGAAAAAACGGAAAAGGACTTTTCAAGGTATGTGCTTGTCAACAATGCGGGAATAATTGAGCCCATAGGCTTTGTGGGGACTCTTGAAACATCGGAAATTGTCAGAAACATAAACGTAAATCTAACGTCGGCGCTTGCTTTGACAAATCTTTTCCTAAATTTTTTCGGAAAGGTTAAAGGGGAAAAAATTATTGTCAATATTTCCTCAGGCGCTGGACGGATGCCCATAGTGTGTTGGAGTGCATATTGTTCTTCAAAGGCCGGAATGGATATGATGGCAAAGGTAATTGCGGAAGAAAATTCTGTCGTAAAAATCTTTTCCGTTGCGCCGGGCATAATTGAAACAGACATGCAGAAAGTTATAAGGTCAA
>JAMOUY010000255.1 GCA_027067895.1 Acidobacteriota bacterium | reverse complement strand
GTCGCAAGAAATCAATGTTTCGGAAGGGGAGAAACTTATTCCCTATGAAGAAGGCACCGCTTCGTGGTACGGAAAAAAGTTTCACGGAAGGCTTACCGCAAACGGCGAAGTTTACAATATGTATGCAATGACTGCTGCGCACAAAACACTTCCGTTAGGCTCGGTGGTTGTTGTTGAAAACCTTGAAAACGGGAAAAAAGTAAAGGTTAAAATAAACGACAGAGGCCCTTTCGTAAAGGGAAGAATTATTGATATGTCCTATGCGGCGGCTAAAAAGTTGGGTTTTGCCGAAAAGGGGCTTGCAAGGGTAAGAATTTATCTTTTAAGCGAGAAAGAGGCGCAAAACATATGCTATGCGGTGCAGTTGGGCGCTTTTTCCGTAAAACGGAATGCGGAAAGATTTGTTAAAATCCTTGCTTCGCAGGGAATTGAGGCAAGGGTTAAAAAAGTCGGCGATTACTTTAAAGTTTACTCGGGCTTTTTTAAAACCAAAGAAGATGCTGAAAAATTCGGCGAAAAAACAGGCAGAAAATTCTTTATAGTAAACTGCAACTGATTGTTTTCTTTGTTTTTAAAGAGTTTGATAAACGGAATAAATATTTTCCCCTTAATTTTTTTATATTTTAAGGTTATTTTAGGGTTTAATTTAAGTTTTTCACTCTGTGTTTTTGAACTACTTTCAAAAATAGTATATCATAACTCTGTTTTGGAAAAGGGAGGCAGATTTGAAAATTCACGTTATAGGTGCCGGGCTTGCGGGAAGTGAAGTTGCTTATTTTCTTGCAAATAAAGGATTAAAGGTAAAACTTTACGATATAAAACCCGAAAAATTTACCGAAGGGCACAAAAATCCGCTTTTCGGGGAATTGCTTTGTTCAAACTCTTTGAGAGGAAACTCGCTTACCAATGCTGTCGGATTGCTGAAAGCGGAAATGAGGCTTTTAAACTCGCTTGTTATGGAATGTGCCGAAAAAACAAAAGTGCCGGCAGGCGGAGCGCTAGCCGTTGACAGAAGCCTTTTTGCAAAGTGTATTACCGAAAAACTTGCCAATCATCCGAATATAGAGATTATCTGCGGGGAAATTGAAAATCCCGATAAACTTGACGGAATAAAAATAATTGCCGCAGGCCCTCTTGCAACCGAAGGCTTGACAAAATGGATTGCCGAAAAAACCGGGGAAGACAACCTTTTCTTTTTTGATGCCATTGCGCCTGTTGTGGATGCCGAGACAATAGATTTTTCAAAAACTTTTTTTGCTTCAAGGTATGGCAAGGGAAACGGTGCGGATTATTTAAACTGCCCTATGGATAAAGAGCAATACCTGAATTTTTGGGAAAATCTTGTAAATGCGGAAACGGTGAAGTTGAGGGATTTTGAGAAAAACAAAAAACTTTTTGAAGGCTGTCTTCCGGTTGAAGAAATTGCAAGAAGAGGTGAAGACGCTTTAAGGTTTGGCCCTTTAAAACCGGTAGGGTTGAGACACCCTGAAACGGGGGAAGAGTTTTACGCCGTTGTCCAATTGAGAAAAGAGGATAAAGAGGGAAGATTTTACAACCTTGTGGGTTTTCAAACCCATTTGACCTATCCCGAGCAGAAGCGTGTATTCAGGTTAATTCCCGGGCTTGAAAACGCAAGGTTTGAACGCTTCGGAAGAATGCACAGAAACACCTACATAAATTCCCCTAAAATTTTGGACAAATTTTTCAGAATGAAAACAAATCCGGAAATATTTTTTGCAGGCCAGATAACCGGGGTTGAAGGCTATGTTGAGTCTGCGGCAAGCGGTTTGATGGTTGGTTTTTTTGTGTGGAACATTGTTGAAAAGGGAGAGCCTGTTCCTTTTCCCGAGTTTTCCGCATTAAACGGGTTGTCCCGCCATATTTCAACATATTCGGATAATTTTCAGCCGACAAACATAACCTTTTCTTTAATCCCCTCTTTAAACGAACGGATTAAAAACAAAAAAGAAAGAAGGCTTAAACTTGCCGAGAAGTGCCTCAAA
>JAMOUY010000254.1 GCA_027067895.1 Acidobacteriota bacterium | reverse complement strand
CCGTTTACCCTTGAAAGGGAAAAAAGCATTCCGTATCCCCTGTAAACCCCGCCTATTTCGGAAATTGTTATTATTTTTTTTCCCCTTACAACGACAGGCAGGGTTTCTATCTCTTTTAAAGAAACATCTATTTTTCCCGCAATTATTACAGTCTTTTTATTATCCTTTTCAATTGAAACGGAAACAGGCTTTGAAGAAAGGAGATTCAGGGCGTTTAATACAGAGGCAAACGTTATGTTTAACTGCTTCATCTTATCCCTGTCAAGAACAATTTTGATTACAGGGTCGGAGCCTCCATAGGTTCTTACCCCAGCAACGCCGTAAACAGCCGAAACGGCAGGCACTATGTTTTTTACTGCAAACTCCCTGATTTTCTGAATATTCATGGGGGCTATTACCTGAAACCTGAAAAAGTCTTTTTCCTTATCCTTCAACTCCTCGGGCACGCTTCTCGTTATAAAGGGTCCACTTACCCCCATTGGAAGTTTTTTCTTTAATGCGGCAATTTCCTCTTTTATGAGAAACTCTGCAAACTTTACGTTTGTTTTCTTCGCAAACTCAATTTCAACTGTTGAACTTCCGTATGCAGAGCGCGAGACTGTTTTTACAACGCCGGGAATTTTCCATGCAATTTCCTCAACAGGGGCTGTTATTTTCATTTCAATGGTTTCAGGGGAAGTGTAAGGCCAGTTCGCGGAAACCACTATTTTAGGTCCTGCAATTTGAGGCAAAAGGTCAATTTTTATGTTTCTAAGGGCAAATATCCCGAAAACAAGAAAGAGAAGGTAAATAATTGTAATAAAAACCGGTCTTTTTAAGACAAACTCTGTCATTTTTTCCCGCTAAAAGATATGTACAATGCCGGAATTAGAAACAAAGTCAGGGTTGTGGCAAGCATCATGCCGCCTGTCAGCACAACCGCAAGGGGCTTTAAAAGGTCTGAGCCCGCCCCTTTGATTATAAAAACAGGAAACAGACCTATCACCGTTGTAATTGTTGTCATCCATATAGGCCTGAACCTCTCCTTTGAGGCTTCCATTATTGAGGTATAAACATCCTTCCCTGCCAATACCTTCTGGTGAATGCAATCAACCTTGACAATTGCGTCGTTTACAACAATTCCCGAGAGAACCACAAGCCCTATTGCAGAGATAACATTTAAACTCTCTCCGCTTAAAAAAAGCATGGACAAAGCGCCCGCAAGCCCCATGGGAAAGGTAAAGATAACGATAAACGGAATTTTAAAAGACTCAAACTGTGCGCACAGCAAAAGGTAAACAAGGATAAAAGAAAGAAGCAGGGTAATAAATAAAGAATTTAAAGATTTTCTCATCTCAATCAACTCGTCTCCCGGCAAGACAATTATTCCCGCATGGGAAATGGAATCAATCTTTTTCATAATTTTGTTTATAAACTCTTCCCTGTTTATCCCCCTGTCAAGGTTGAAAATAAGTTTGGCAACAGGCATCTGCCTTTCCCTTTCAAGCCTTCCGGGGATTTTTATTGACTCTTTTTTAACAAAGAGGGACAGAGGATACCTTTTCCCGTTTCTGAAAACAGGCAAAGACAAAACAGAGTTAAGGTTGTTTCTCTCTTTTTTATCAAGAATAACCCTTATTCCGTAATCCCTTCCGGTTTTTTTCAACACGGAAACGACTTTGCCGTTAACCGCAGAGGAAATCATTCCCGCTATTGTGTCGGGGCTAATGCCGTATTTAAGCATTTTATCCCTGTCAAAAACAAGGTTTATGCCTGATGCGGAATAATCGGAAAAATTGTCTGAAATGGACACAACCCCTTTTTCTTCTTTTAATTTTTTCTCAATTTTTCTGGCAAAATCTATGCAATGCTTTCTGTTTTCCGCAAGAAACCTTATTGAGGTTTCCCCACCTTTAAAAATCATTGAAAACTCGTCGGAAGATTTTTTAAATATAACGTTAACCGAATCCTTGTTTTTGAAAAAAGAAAGAATGTAAGACTTTAAATCATCCTCTTTGCCTTTGA
>JAMOUY010000253.1 GCA_027067895.1 Acidobacteriota bacterium | reverse complement strand
TCCCAAGAATTCCGCAACTTCTTCAACACTTTTTTTGCCCGGGGTTTCAACCTTTTCAAGAGGCTTTAATTCTGTATTGTCTTCAATTTTTTCAGGTTTCAGGCATTCTGCCTTTTCAATGTTTGCGGTATATGAGCATTCAGAGCAACTTAAAACTGTATCCTCTCCCGTATCGGCAAGCACGTGAAATTCGTGGGTGTAATTTCCGCCTATCGCACCGGAATCGGCCTCAACCGCTCTGAATTTTAAGCCGCATCTTTTAAAAATCCTTGTGTATGCGTCATACATCTGCCAGTATGATTTTTCGCAAGCCTCGTCGTTTACATCAAAGGAATAGGCGTCTTTCATTATAAATTCCCTTCCCCTCATCAATCCGTAACGGGGCCTTATTTCGTCCCTAAATTTTGACTGTATTTGATAGAGGTTTAAAGGCAACTGCTTGTAAGAGCGCAATTCTTTTCTAACAATGTCGGTGATTACTTCTTCGTGTGTGGGACCGAGACAAAAATCGCCGCCTTTCCTGTCTTTAAACCTGAGCAATTCCTTCCCGTAGTAATTCCATCTTCCGCTTTCCTGCCACAATTCGGCAGGCTGGACAGCCGGCATAAGCAATTCAATACATCCCTCTTTGTCCAACTCTTCCCTGATAATGTTTTCAATCTTTTTTATCACTCTATATCCCAAGGGAAGATAAGAGTAAATTCCCGACGCAAGTTTTTTAATCATACATGCTCTAAGCATAAGCCTGTGGCTTACAGTTTCCGCCTCTTTCGGATTTTCTTTCAGCGTGTAAAGAAAATACCTTGAAAACCTCATAAAATCTCCTTCATTTATTTTTTAACTTTCTGTAATCTTCAACAATCAATTCAACCTCTTCACACATTTCATAAAGCCTTGAACGAACTCTCGCCCCGACTTTCTCACTAAACAATTCGTCGCTTATAGCGCCCTTTACCGGCCTGTCAAAGTAGTTTGTGCTTACAATGACAGGCAGTCCTCTATTGTACCTGTAATTGATTATTCTTGCAAACACATCCTCGGTCCACTCGGTATTCCTTTCAGAGCCTAAATCGTCAATAATTAAAAGACCGGCATTTAAAACAGGGTCAAGAATGTCGCTTTCGCTGAACTCGCTATAACCTGAAAATGTTGATTTTATATCGTCAAGCAATTCTTTGTAATCAACAAACCTGATGGAATAATAGCCTTTTTCAACAAGCCCTCTTGCAACTGCAACACACAAATGCGTTTTGCCCGCACCTACGGTGCCCATAATCAAAAATCCGTTTTTTCTCTTTAAAATTCTTCCGGTTACGGGAAACAGTTCAACATAATCCCTCAATTTTGTTTTCGCCTTTTTTAACTGAATAATTTCTCTGCCGTTTACAATCGTCTGAAAATTGTCAAAAGAACATCCTATAAATTTTTCAGGAATTCCTTTTCTTTTCAGAATCATCCTTATTCCGAATTCGCAGGAACAAGGCTTTACTCTGGGTTCCCCGTTTTGATTTTGTTCTAAAATCCACCCTTTATTTTGACACTTGTCGCAGTTGAATTTTTGCAAAGGCATTATTTATTTATCCTCGGTTTCCCTATTCAAACTTTGACTTTTTTCTTCAATGTGAGAAAGAAGTCTGTCAATATCCTTCTTAATTTCGTCGGCAAATTCCCTCAAAGAAAGTATTTTTGTCATAGGCTCATCCACTGTTTTTGAAAAATACGCCAACTTTTCTTCAAGCTTGATTAAAAAATGATGAATATTTATTTCTTCTTTTTCGGCAGTGAGAACAAAGTTCTTTAAATGCTTCAACTCTTTTAGTGTTTCATCGCTTTCAATCTCTTTTAGAAAATAAACAAATTCAAGGGAAGCGTTCATCAATTTTTCCTTCGAGTCTCCCCTGTTTACCATATCAAAAATATGGCTTGCCATTTCGTTTTTAATAGCTTCATTCATTATGAGATAATCAAGTTTCTTTATTAACTCTTCGTTAACTTTTTTTCTTCCCGAAAAAAGTTCAAGAAAAGCGGATATTTTCTCATTTAAAAGTTTTAATTTTTCCGACAAACCGGTAAGCGATTCCCATTCTTCCGATTCCACTATTTCGGAGATTCTTTCCCCCAAGGAAAAATAATGATTTCGCAAAACTTTTGTTTTGCCCTGCAATTCAACAAGCAGTTTTTTAGAATAGTCAAGCTCCCTCAATTCTTTGACATTTCTTAAATTTGAAACACCCTCTTCCACTTTTTTAACATTCTCTAAAATATCCTTTACAACATCATCCATTTTCGGATATTTTTCACCAATATTGTTCTCGTCAGTTTTCCACTTTTTTTTCTCCTGCCCCATTTAACCTCCGTTTTTATCCTCTTTCAAGCCAATGCTTAATGCCCTTAGTCGGAAAATAAGCCAAGTGTCCGAGTATTGTTACAAGAGCGATTAATACCCTTACGGCAAAACCCAAAAAGGGAGAAGTCCCTTTAAGGTCAATTATCATTAACGTAACAGCAAGAATCAAAGACAAAGCGGTCATTGTAATTTTATACTTGGTTGTCCTTTTCGGTGCTTTACGCGCAGTAAAAAGCAATGCAAACAAAGAAATAAGGCCGGGAATGTAGAAAATAGCACCGAACAATGTCATTAAAAATTCACTTCCTATTTCCCACTCTGAAAGCCAATAGGATACGCCAATTCTCTTTGCCCCTGTCTTTACGTCAAAAATCCACCAAATAAAACCTGCAATAACCCAAAGAATTGCAAGCGTGTCGGCAACTTTTTTATTTCTGAACAAAAAGTAAGTGGTAAAAAAGATTATGGTAGCGGCAAGCATTGCACCGAAGAAATTATCAACATAGAAAAACAGTTTGTCAAAATTGTCCATTCCGAAAAAAGCAAACATTGTTCTTACGCCTACCGAAAAATAGATTAAACCTATATCAAGCCAAACAACGGAGAAAGCCATGGCAGGAACCTTGGCTTTACCAGTAGCTTTCTGTTTGATAACTTTTACGCCAAGATACCAACTTGAAAGAAACACAAAAAAACTTATAGCGGCATTAACCAAAAGCCCGTAATAAGGTTCATGTGCCATAGACACCTCCTTTATTTTTATTCTCAACAATCTTTTTCATTAATCAAAGAAATCTTCCAGCAATTCCTCGTTTTCATCTTTTGGAATATTTCTTGAAATAGGTTTAACAATAAGTTTATCCCCTTCTTTGATTTTTAGTTTCTGCGCAATAGCGGGATTAAACTTTATTTTGTTTCCTATCTTTTTTTTGTGAGAAAGTTTCAGCACAATAAACCTTTTGCTTTGAGTTTTAATTTTTACCACCCTCATTCTACTTTCATTTATGAGTTTATCTTTCCAGTCTTTATAGACAATGGTATCAACATAAGCGGTGTCGTCAGAAACAAATAAACCGGTTATAGGCTCATATTCAAGTATTTTCAAAATCTCAAAACTTTCAATATACTTTTTGTCATACAAATCAACCAAAAGTGTTAAAACTTTAAATTCCGATAATCCGGAATCTTCCACCAAATCGTTAACATCTCTTGTACCGTCAAGAAGATTAAGCAAAACAACCTCATCTCTTGTCAAATTACCCTGCAAACTATCAAGCCGCGGGTCAACCACGGCACGGAAAACCATATCGTTATCGGGAATTACCTCCCTCAACCTTTTAATAGTATCTTTCTGCCTTGCAGATTCAAGAACAAGGTCGTGGAGAGTTTGTTTTATCGTTATCCTCTTATGAGGTGGTGTCGGCATAAACTCAAATGTACCGCTTTGAACTTGAAACAATTCGTAAGCGGCAATTTCCCCGGTATTATCTTTGGTTTCCGCATCAACAACACTTCCGCTATTAAAATAAATCACTCCCGATACCTCTTTGGAATCAACTTTAAGCATTCCGGTTTTTTTGTTCAAGTGGAGCAGTTGTGCAATATCGCTTAACCCCACGTTTCCGATTTGACCTTTTAATGCCATATCCGTTTCCTCAAAACATTTATTCTGAACAAAATATAACACAAAATTGCAACATTAACAACTATTTATGGGGTTTTTGTCTAAAAAAAATATAAAGAAAAAAATTATGAACAAAATTTTTAACCAATAAAATATTTTGCGAAAAAACTCTTTACTTTTTCCATTATTTTTCTATAATTTTACCTGACGCCGGCGTGGCGGAATTGGCAGACGCGCTGGACTCAAAATCCAGTGGGAGTTAAATCCCGTCTCGGTTCGACCCCGAGCGCCGGCACCATTCTTAAAAACTTCCCTTGAAAAAAAGTTTTTAGTCATTATATTTTAATCTGCCGGTTTATAATTTACAGGCAGTTGTTCTTTAAAAATACGGGGGCGAAATGGGTTCGACGGGCAGCGTTGAGGCTCAGGCTGCATGCCGAGGTGTCCCGCCTCGTTAAACAGGGTCGCTAAATGTAAATGCAGACAATTACGCATTTGCTGCTTAATTAACGCAGCCGGATACCGTTCCTTTGCCCGCGGGGAACGGATATCCGTCAGTTAGCGGGCTCGGTTTGGCATTTTTCGGCGGATGCCAAACCTAAACCTTTGCCGATAGCGGGATTACACCCTGCCCTATCGGGTCGTAATTCCGCGAAACAAGAAAAGATAGGGCTAAGCATGTAGATGCCTGATGCCGAAACTGTTCGGACGGGGGTTCGACTCCCCCCGCCTCCACCAAAAAAATCCCTTTTTTCAATTTTTTCCCAAAAACAAAAAATATGAGATAATTTTTTCATGATTTACGAAGGCAACATTGTTGACATACACAACGAAAGAATATTCAAAGGGAAAATTGTTGTCAAAAACGGCAAGATAAAAGAAATAATTGAATGCCAAACCGAAAGCAAGCATTTTATCCTTCCCGGATTTATTGATTCCCACGTTCACATAGAAAGTTCAATGCTTACCCCTTACGAGTTTTCAAGAATTGCCCTACAACACGGAACAATTGCGGCTGTATGCGACCCCCACGAGATTGCAAACGTTTTGGGAAAAGAGGGAATAGATTTTATGCTTGAAAGCGCAGAAAAATCCCCGATGTATTTTGCGTTCGGCGTACCTTCATGCGTGCCCGCAACCTTTTTTGAGACAAACAGTGCAATTCTTGACAGCAAAGCAGTGTGCAGACTTTTAAAAACGGGAAAATTTACCCATCTTTCTGAGGTTATGAACTTTCCCGGGGTAATTTACGAAGACGAAGATGTTTTGAAAAAGATTGAGTGCGCAAAAAAACTAAAACTTTCAATAGACGGACACTGCCCCGGTTTAACCGGAAAAGATTTGCAAAAATACGCAAAATCGGGAATAACCACCGAGCATGAAGCAACAACCTTAACAGAAGCGGAAGAAAAAATAGCATGCGGAATGAAGATTTTAATCAGAGAAGGGTCTGCGGCAAAGAATTTCAATCAACTAATCCCACTGATTGAAAAATATCATGACAGGATTATGTTTTGCACGGACGATATCCATCCCGACAACCTTGAAAAGGGACATATAAACACAATGGTAAAGAAGGCAATAAAAAAAGCATATAATCTTTTCAAAGTGTTAAAAGCGGCAAGTTTAAACCCCATAATCCATTACAACCTTGAAACAGGGATTTTGAGAAAGGGCGATTTTGCTGATTTTATAGTGGTTGACAGTATTGAAAACCTGTCGGTCATTCAAACCGTTATAAAAGGAAAAACAGTTTTTGAGAAAGGAAAGGATATTCTTCCCTTTTTAAAACACTCCACTCCAAACAACTTTTCCTGCGAATTAAAAACGGAAAAACACTTTAAAATTGAATCAAAAGGAAAAAATGCAAAAGTTATTGTCGCAAAGGACAAAAGTTTGTTGACCGATTATCTGGTTGAAAAAATAAAAACTAAAAACGGGGAAGTAATTACGGATATTGAAAAGGATATTTTAAAGATTGCCGTAATCAACAGATACAAAAACACAAAACCTGCATTGGGTTTGATAAAAGGATTAGGCATTAAAAAAGGCGCAATAGCGTCTTCGGTTGCACACGATTCCCACAACATAGTTGCAACAGGGTGCGACGACTATTCCTTAAAAGAAGCGGTTAATAAAGTTATTGAAAATCGTGGGGGTTTGTACTGTATTTCAAACGAAAAAGACGAAATACTCCCCCTGCCCATAGGCGGAATTATGTCTGACAAGCCTTACCACGAGGTTGCGCATAAATACTCAAAGATAGACAGAATGGCAAAGGAATTGGGCTCAAAATTAAGCGCGCCCTTTATGACCCTCTCCTTCATGCCCTTGCCGGTTATTCCCAAACTAAAAATAACGGATAAAGGGCTGTTTGACGCGGAAATTTTCCGCTTTACCGACTTATTTTGTTGAATTGAAATACTGCACTTTTATCAAAAATTTCCTAATCTTTAATTTTTACCCTTTCAAAGAAAGAATATTAATAATCTTTGCCTTTTTTAGTCCCTGCTGGAAAGTCTATCAAAAACTATGCACCGCCTTGACTTTTCGTCAACTTTAACGGGATAGTTTCCGTCAAAACATGCGGCGCATCTTTTTCCGTTTAAAAGAATGTTTAGCCTGTCAATTGAAAGGTACGTCAAAGAGTCAAGGCCAAAGTAATCCGCAAGTTTTTTTTCAAATTCTGTTAGCAAATCCTTGTCAAGATTTATACCCTGCTCACAGTTTATCCCCATTTCTTTAAGCATTCTGTAAGCAATCAATTCCTCTTCGGTTGACATGTCAATCCCGTAGTAGCAGGGGTTTATTACAGGGGGGGAATAGATTGCAAGGTGGACGCTTTTTGCACCCTTGCCCTTCAATACCTCAACAATTCTTTTAACGGTGTTTCCCCTGACAATGCTGTCGTCTATAAGCATGATGGATTTGTCTTTTATTTCGGCTTTAATAGGGTTTAGTTTAAGCCTTAAAGCGGAAGCCCTGTCCCCCTGTGTGGGCATAATAAACGTCCTTCCCGAATACCTGTTTTTTATAAATCCTTCTCTTATAGGCTTTCCCGTCTCTTCGGAAAATGTAATTGCAGAAGGCCTTGAAGTGTCGGGAATGGGGATTACAACGTCAAAATCAATCCCCTTTTTTCTCTCTTTAAATTCGTCCGCAAGAAGTTTTCCCAACTCCATTCTCTTTTCGTAAACGCAGTGGTCGTTTATCTTTGAATCAGGCCTTGCAAAGTAAATGTATTCAAAAATACACGGGGCTACGCCCTTTTTTTCTATTTCAAATTCCCTAGGCTCTTCGCCTTCCCTGAAAAACATAACATGCCCGGGCTTAACGCTTCCCATATACTCGTAATCAAGCACGTCCATGCAAACGCTTTCCGAGCAAACCATGTAAGAATCCCCTTTTTTGCCCCAAACCGCAGGCCTTATTCCGTAAGGGTCTCTTGCGACAAACATTGTGTCTTTGCCGTCAATGCTCATTATTCCAAGAAGCGAATATGCGCCTTTCACTATCTTAAAGGTTTCTTTTAAGCCTTTTAAAACGTCCTCAAAGGAATAAACCCTTTTCACGTTGTCCTTAATAATTGCGTTTGAGAGTATGTACAATACAGGCTCAATGTCGCATTTGCTTGAAAGAAATATTGACTGGGAAAGAAGATACTCCTTAATCTCTTCAAAATTGGTAATATTTCCGTTGTGCGCCATAATAATTCCCGGCCACCTTGAATAAAAGGGCTGTGCGTCTTCCTTGCTGTTTCCGCCTATGGTGGGATACCTTACATGCCCGACGGCAAGCCTTCCTTCCAGCCTGTTTAACTCTTTTTCGTCAAAGATTTGATGGACAAGCCCTATGTCTTTAAAAAGCCTGAAATGGTTTCCCTTTTTAGCACCTATTCCG
>JAMOUY010000252.1 GCA_027067895.1 Acidobacteriota bacterium | reverse complement strand
AAAGGTTGTGCTTGATGCGGGAAACGGTATTGCGGGGGTTATTGCTCCCGATGTTTTCAAATCTTTGGGTTGCGACGTTGTTGAACTTTACTGCGATGTTGATTCTTCTTTTCCAAACCACCATCCAGACCCCACTGTTGAGAAAAACTTGCTTGATTTAAAGAAAAAGGTTGCTGAGGTTAACGCCGATTTGGGGATAGCGTTTGACGGAGACGGAGACAGAATTGGCGTTGTGGATGAAAAAGGCGAAATCATCTGGGGCGATATGCTTCTTACAATTTTTGCTCTTTCAATTCTTAAAGAGAAAAAGAGCGGGGTTTTCATTGCGGAAGTAAAATGCTCTCAGGTTTTTTACTCAGAGGTTGCAAAGGCAGGCGGAAAGGCAATAATGTATAAAACAGGGCATTCGCTTATAAAAAAGAAAATGAAAGAAGTAAACGCTGTTTTGGCCGGGGAAATGAGCGGACATATCTTTTTTGCCGACAGATATTTCGGCTACGACGACGCGATTTACGCAGGTGTCAGGCTTATTGAAATTTTGAAAAAGGAAAATAAAAAACTTTCTGAGATTTATGCTTCGCTTCCCAAAACGGTTTCTTCTCCGGAAATTAAGGTTGACTGCCCGGACAGTAAGAAGTTTAAAGTTATTGAAGCGATACAAAATGCTCTTGCGGAAGGGAAAATTGAGATTGAAGGGCTTGAAAAAGTCATTACGGTTGACGGAGTTAGAATGGAATTTGTAAACGGGTGGGGTTTGATTAGGGCATCAAACACCCAGCCTGTCCTTGTTTTAAGATTTGAGGGCTATACCGAAAAAGATTTGGCCGAGATTAAAGAAAAAACCTTTGCGTTGTTAAATACTTTTCTTTCTCAGGTTTAAATTTAAAATTCGGGTTTGGGAAGGGAATAGTATTTCCCTTCCTGATACAACAGTTTGTAAAATTCCGAAAAGAATTTGTATTTTTCATTCATTTTAAGATGCTTTGTCATTTTTGCAAGGTAGTAAACTGTCAAAGGATTGTAGTTGTCCAATTCATAAGCCTTTGCAGTGTTTAAATACCCGTAGTAGTAATTTCCGTTGTTAAACAGAAGCAAACCGAAATCTCTTCTTATTTTTATTGAGTTGGGATATTTTTTCATTGCTTCGGAAAACCATTTTATTGCATTTTTTTTGTCTCCCTTTTGTTCGTAAAGTTTTGCTATTTTCCACATTATTAA
Organism: Acidobacteriota bacterium; assembly: GCA_027067895.1. GTDB lineage: Bacteria > Acidobacteriota > Holophagae > Thermotomaculales > Thermotomaculaceae > Thermotomaculum. Next base: position 793 of record JAMOUY010000252.1, on the reverse strand, counting down.
ATGAGGTTTGTCAATGTTTTTGTTTTGTTTCAAAATTTGTTCAAGGTATGAGATTGCGTCTTCAAAAGATTTTGTTTTTGCAAGATGGTTTGCATAGGATGTGTAAACGTTGTAAACTTTTGGATTTTCTTTAAGGCATTTTTTTAAAAATTCCAGCGCCTCTTTTTGTTCGCCGTTTTTCATTTTCATCATGTACATGTTGTAAAGCGCCCTTACGTTATGAGGATAATGGCTTAAATCTTGTTCCAAAATTGAGATGTAGTTTTTGTACTGCGTGTTTCTTAAAAAAGTGTTTACTCCGTTTGCAAATATTAAGAGAAGAATAATTGCTGGAATCCATTTTTTCTCCAAGTATTTGGCAAATATGTATCCCACTATTCCGCTTATGGCAATCATTGAAAAGTACATTCTATGCTCGTATGCAATGTCAAGAGGAATTATTGTGTTTTCAATTGACAAAGAAATTAGAAAAAAACCTGACAAAAACGATAGAAATTTATCTTTGCAGATTATTGAAAACACTCCGATGGCTATAATTCCCATTATTGACAAAAGAGTTGTTATTGGCGAAATCAGTGATGTTGAAAGCGGATATTGGTAATTTAACACGAACATTTTGTAGTAGGGAAAGATTATCAGCCAAATATAATGGAAAACAATTCTCGGTTCGGTTATAAGTCTTTCCCAAAGCGTAAAGCCTTTTTGCGAAGCCCCGTTTTGAAACTTTGCGAATAAATCAAATCCGTAAGGGGAAAGAATAAAAATTGCAAGAAGGGAAAAGAAAGCCAAGCCG
>JAMOUY010000251.1 GCA_027067895.1 Acidobacteriota bacterium | reverse complement strand
TATAAAGGGCAAATTTTTTAATAGGAGTATTGTGGCTTTCATCTTGTTTTTCCTTAAAAAATACAAGGGGGAAAATGATACTTTAATAAGAGTTGCATGTGCCTTATATTTGTTGAGTTATAGTTTGTCCAATAAAAAAGCACAAAGTAAAAAAATTTTGTCTATTTTAGAAAATGAAGGTAAGTTTGAAAATTATTTAAAAAAATTTAAAAAAAATTTGACATCAGGTAAGAAAAGATTGTGGTGTAGTATTAGGGATTACAAGAAAGGATACTATAAAAAAATTTTTTTAAAAGCTATAAAAGAGATTGTTTCGCAAGAGGATGCTAAAAAATTTCACAGGTTGTGGTGCGAGTTGCCTATGAATCAAATAGAATTGCCCGGTGATGTTTGGAATAACAATTCAGTGTTTAAAGAAAAGTTGTTAGGCAATATTTTAGATTTAACAAATGTTCCCAAAAGTTGGGAACTGCCAAAAATTGTGAGAAATATTTATAATCAAGTTGAAAATGATGACGAATTGAAAAATTTTTATCCTGAACAATTTGATATTACTTTTGATTTTGTTCCGAGAATGTGTGATAAGAAATTTTGTAATGTTTGCGTTTTTGGAGAAAAGGGAATTGAAAAAGTTTGTATTCCTTCAAAAGATAAATACTGTCCTGTGGTTTTGTTAATGTGCGGCTATATTTGTAAATGTGAAGAAGATAATTGTTTTCTCAAAAACAATATAGCCAAGAATACATGTCAGACAGTCAAAAAAAATAAATCTTGCGGGAAAAAAGAGTAGCAATAAAAAACCCCCGCATTTGCGGGGGTTCTTAATTTTATTGTTTTTTTCCTCTTTTTTTATACTATTCCTTGGTCCATCATGGAGTTTGCGACTTTCATGAAGCCTGCAATGTTTGCGCCGTGGACGTAGTTTCCTTCAACGCCGTATTTTTTGGCTGTTTCGGAAATGTTGTTGTAGATGTTGTGCATAATTCCCTGCAATTTCTTGTCAACTTCTTCAAATGTCCACTGTGTAAAGTATGCGTTTTGAGCCATTTCAAGTCCTGATACCGCAACACCGCCTGCGTTTGCCGCTTTGCCGGGCAGGAATCCTACGCCGTTTTCAATAAAGTATTTTGTGGCTTCCAATGTGGTAGGCATGTTTGCGCCTTCGCCGACAACCATACATCCGTTTTTAACCAATTCTTTTGCGTCTTCAATAAACACTTCGTTCTGAGTTGCGCAAGGCAACGCAACGTCGCATTTTACTTTCCATACGTCGTTTCTGTTTTCGCTGTACTGAGCGTTTGTTCTCTTTTCAACGTATTCTCTCAAAGAGCCTCTTCTAACTTCTTTGATTTCCTTAACAAGGTCAAGGTCAATTCCGTCCATGTCAATTACGCATCCTCTTGAATCTGAGAGGGCAACAACCTTTCCGCCTAACTGATGAACTTTTTCTGTTGCGTAAATGGCAACGTTTCCTGCACCGGAGATGCAGACTATTTTGTCTTTAAATGTGGTTTTCCTTACGTCTTCAAGGTATCTTTCAACAATGTAAACAAGGCCGTAGCCTGTTGCTTCTTTTCTAACCCAAGAGCCGCCCCAATTTATGCCTTTTCCTGTCAATGTGCCTGTAAATTCGTTGGCAAGTTTTTTATACATTCCGTAAAGGAAGCCAATTTCCCTTCCGCCAACGCCGATGTCTCCCGCGGGAACGTCGGTGTAAGGACCAATGTGTCTCCACAATTCCTGCATAAATGCCTGACAGAATCTCATTACTTCGTTGTCTGATTTTCCTTTCGGGTCAAAGTCTGAGCCGCCTTTTCCGCCGCCCATGGGAATTCCTGTAAGCGAGTTTTTGAAGATTTGCTCAAAAGCAAGGAATTTCAATGTGCCTAATTTTACCGATGGGTGAAACCTCAATCCGCCTTTGTATGGCCCAATTGCGCTGTTAAACTCAATCCTGAATCCTCTGTTTACGTGGATTTCTCCTTTATCGTCAACCCAGGGAACCCTAAACATTAC
>JAMOUY010000250.1 GCA_027067895.1 Acidobacteriota bacterium | reverse complement strand
CTTTTTCTTTTCGTCAATAACCACATAGGTCGGCTTAAAGTTGTTGTCAATATCTATTCCAAAATCTTTTTTAGGCAAATCAACAATATGCCCCATTGTGGCTTCAACGTGAAACTCCCCTTTTAGGTATTTTTCAATTGTCCTTGATTTTGCGGGAGACTCAACAATTATAAGTTTGTCAGCCATTAAAACCTCTTTACGTATTGATTCAATCCGTTTTTAATTACCTTTCCCTCAATTTCAAGCATGGAAAGTTTTGTAATAAGCGCACCGTAATCCATCTTTGTCTCCTCAATCAACTCTTCTACCGTTTTCGGGTCTGAAAGATACCTCTCGGTAAAATCATCTTCCGACTTCAAGAATTTATCAGATTTTTCGGAAATTGCAACAAGAGAAAATTCCTCGGTTATATCTTTTCCGCTTAAAACAAGTTTGGCTTCCCCGTTTTTTATCCTTGTATTTGTTGCAATTGAGGCTTTATCAAATATTCTTCCCGGCACTGCAAAAATTTCTCTTCCCTGATTCAATCCGTAGTTTAAAGTAATCATTGAGCCGGATTTTTCCCTCGCCTCGACAACTACAATTCCCATTGACATGCCGGAAATTATTCTGTTTCTCACGGGAAACCTGAACGGCTCGGGTTTTGTGCCGGGCAGAAACTCTGAAACAACGCAGCCTTTTTCAATAATTTCACCGTAAAGTTTAAAGTTGTTTTTCGGATAAACAACGTCAACCCCGCAACCGAAAACGGCAACGGTGGGAAGCCCGTATTTCAAAGCCGATTTGTGGGAAGCGGTATCTATTCCGTTTGCAAATCCGCTTGCAATCCCAACTTTATAAATTGAAAGGTCTGAAATTAAACTTTCAGTCGCACGTATTCCGTATGAAGTTGCCCTTCTCGTCCCGACAAAGGCAAGAAAATTTTCTTTTAAAATCTCAACATTTCCTTTAACAAACAGGCAAACCGGCGGGTCCTGAATCTCTTTAAGCCTTTTCGGATAAAATTCGTTATTGATGTGCAAAACCTTTATCCCCTTTTTCCCGCAAAAATCAATGAGGGAATTTGCTCTCTTTGTCGGAATATCCGCCCCTTTTTTTGAGAGAAAATCAATTGTTTTCTTAATGTCGTAATTGAAATTTTCCAAAACTTCCTTTTTGCTTTTAAACCCCATTCCTTTAAGCAGATGAAAAGCGAGAAACAACTCAATCATAGTTTACCTCGCTTCCGTCGGGAAAGATTTTTACAGGCTTTAAGACAAAGGATTTTCCGTAAACCTTAATTCTGAAAATCCCTATGTCGGGATTTTCCGTTTCAAGGTAAATGCTTCCGTTTGAACTTGTAAGATAAGGGGAAAAGGAAATCACACGCCTTCCGGAAAATCCGACTTTTTTAAGTTTTACGCCGGGATAATTTTTTTCAAGAACAAACCCTTCGTCAATTATTTCGTCCTTACCGCTTAAATACTCCCTGTAATGCACTCCGTTGAAGTTTTTGTCCCTTACTATCAAAAACCTTGTTCCATCTGGCGTTTTGTCAATAATTACTCCGCAATAGCAGTCGTTTCTCAAAGCAATGTTTCTTGCCTCAACGCACATTGAGTAAACCTTGAAAGCGGCGGACTTCAGCCTCATCTCCGGAAGGTTGCCCAAAAAGCCTGCCGAAGAAACACCAAGAAACGCCACAATGCCGAAAGTTAAAACCAATTCGGTAAACTTCATAACCGCCTCCTTTCCATCCGAAGAATTTTTTAAAAAAACTTCATCTAACCGAATTCCCGATTTGTGCCAGAAAAACAAAAAAATATCTGTATGGAAAAAAAGAAGAAAATCTCAAACCAAGGTAAACTTTTATTTACACTTAATAGAAAAGTAAAATTTTATTTACACAAAACACGGAAAACTTGGGAAGCGCTTAATTTAAAATCAAAAAATCTTTAATTTTTCATAAAAAATGAGTTTCAGAATAAAAAACAAATTTATTGCAGTTAAAGACAAATAAAATTACTTTTTTAAAAT
>JAMOUY010000249.1 GCA_027067895.1 Acidobacteriota bacterium | reverse complement strand
AGTCCCCCGCTTCCTCCCGAACCGAGGGTAATATCCGTTGCAAAAATCTTTAAAACAAGAAGGAAAAAGAGGAATATTACGGTAAATTTGGGTGAAGAAAAGTAAATAATTTTGTGGATTACGTCGTATCCGTCGCTTAAAACCTCGGGCATAAAGAATCCCATTAAACCGACAAAAAAAGCGCCGATTATAAGTTTCAACTTCCAATCAACTTTTAAAGCGTCAAAATAATCCTCAATAAAAAAGAAACTTTTTTTGTAAAATGCCGCCATCATTCCCACAAAAATTCCAAGAAGTCCGTACAAAGGCAGTTGATAGAGGGAATCAAATAAATATGCAGGCGGCTTAAAAATTGTTTCCTGATTTAAAAACACCCTTGTAAAAGTTGTTGAAGCAACCGAAGATATGACAAACAAACTGAACGTATTCAACTTCATCTCACCCATAAAAACAATCTCTTCGGCAAATAAGACTCCCGTAATAGGGGCATTAAAGGTTGCCGCAATTCCGCCTGCAACCCCGCATCCGACAAGAATCTGCCTTCTTCTTCCCTTTAAATTCAGCAATTTGGAAAGATAAGAGCCTATTACCCCGCCTATAACGGCAATGGGGCCCTCTCTTCCCGCCGAACCTCCGGAACCGATGCACAGGGAAGAGGCAAAAAGGGCGGCAAAAAACCTTTTGACGTTTACCTTGCCCATTTTCAAATGCACTTCGGTAATAAATTTCGGGAAAGAATAACCCTTGCCTATTCCTCCAAGGGCTTTAAATACCGGAATTAAGGTTATTGAGCCAAGCACAGGAATTAAAATTATCAGAAATTTGTAATACCCGCCTCTGTTTATGTGGAAAATATCGTTGCCTATAAGGTTGAAAAAAAGGTAATGCGCCCCTTTTGTAAAAGTGACAAGCAGGAAGTTTCCCACACCGCTTAAAAACCCCACAAAAGCGGCAATTAAAAGAAAATAGGTTGTTGTGCTGCCTGCCATTTTTTCATAAATCTTTTTCCACATGTTGCACCCTCAAAAAAATCAAAGCAGGTTAAATTATAACTCTTTTTTTATAAAAGTCAGAAAAGATTGTCTTTTAAAGACATAAGTTTTAAATCCGCAAGCGCAATTGCAGCCGCAGACTCAACGATAACGGGCATTCTTAAAGCAATGCAACTGTCGTGCCTTCCTTTGGGATTCAAAATTTCCCTCTGCCCCGTTTTAATGTTTACCGTTTCCTGTGGTTTGAAAATAGTTGCCGTCGGTCTTACCGCAACCCTGAAAACAATATCGTTTCCGTTTGTTATTCCCCCGTTTATTCCGCCTGAATTGTTTGTCTCTGTTTTGCCGCTTAAATCAACAATTGTATCGTTGAATTCGCTTCCCCTCATTTCGGCACACTTAAATCCGGCACCGAATTCAATTCCCTTTATTCCCGGAATTGAAAAAACAATATGGGATATTGCGCTTTCAACAGAGTAAAAAAACGGCTCCCCAATCCCAACGGGAATGTTTTTGCAAACACACCTAACTATTCCGCCTATTGAATCCCCTTCTTTCTCAATCTCCTCAACAAGTTTGCCATAGTCTTTCAGCCCGCCTATTGATTCAATTTCAGCCGATACTTCAACAGGCTCTATAATTTTCTTTGCAACAACCCCCGCAGCCACAAGCCCCACCGTAATTCTTCCTGAAAAGTGCCCTCCGCCGCGGTAATCGTTAAATCCTTTATACTTTGTGAAAGCGACAAAATCCGCATGGGACGGACGGGGAAGGTTTTTTATATCTTCGTAATGGTTTGATTTTTTATCCCTGTTTTCAAACCTGATTAAAACAGGCGCTCCCGTTGTGTGCCCATTGAAAACCCCGCTTTCAATAAGGGGAAAGTCGTCCTCAACCCTTTTTGTGGTGCCTTTTTTCCCTCCCTTTCTTCTTGCCAAATCTTTGAAAAAATCCTCTTCCTTTAAAGGAATTCCGGCAGGGATACCGTCAATTACAACGGCAATTGACTTTCCGTGGGATTCCCCC
>JAMOUY010000248.1 GCA_027067895.1 Acidobacteriota bacterium | reverse complement strand
ACGGTCAACAGCAAGCCTTCGGAGAAGGGGGCATGGGAGGTTAAGGTTAAGCCCGTTTCTTCCGAGTATATGCTTAGATACCTTAACTGGGTTGAGAAAAACAGAAGGTTGGTTGAAAAAGAATCAAACGGTGAGATAGGCTATATTCACTTAAATTACATGCTTGGAAGCAACCTTGCCGTTTTTTACGATTATATCCGCTATTACTTTGACAAAAAGGGATTGATAATTGATGTAAGGTGGAACGGAGGCGGGGGAATTGACCCGCAGTTGATTGATTACCTTGAAAGAAGGCAGTATCAGATTACAAGGCTGAGAAACGGAGAGGATTTACCCAGGCCTATGGATATTTTCAGGGGAAAGATAGTTGTTCTGTGCAACGAGTTTTCCTATTCAGACGCGGAGGTTTTCCCAAATGCTTTTAAGGTGAGGAAGTTGGGCAAACTTATCGGAGTGCCTACTCTCGGTTTTGTTATTGCAGTTAACGAATATCCTTTGATTGACGGAGGCACAATAAGGAAAACCTTTATAGGAATCTGGGATGTTTACGGCAATCAACTTGAATCAAGGGGCGCAATTCCCGACATTATTGTTGAAAACGACCCGAATCAGTTTGAAAAAGGCTATGACGCCCAACTTGAAAAGGCTATTGAGGTTTTAAAGAGTGAGATTAAATCCGAAAAGAAGGAAAAGGTTGATACCTCAATAAAACCAAGGTAATTGTTGAAAATTTTTGATGTTTCGGAAGCCTTCGGGCTTCCTTTTTTTATTCTTTTGCTTTATTAAAAACCTTTTTTAAAGTAAAATTATTTTTGTTTAGAAAACCAATTACGGAGGGTAATTATGAAAAAGTTTATTGTATTGATTTGCGGGTTGCTGCTTTTAACCTCTTATTCGTGTAAGAGTGGAAATAATGTAAAAAATATGAAAAAGGAAAACACCGCAGTTGCAAAAGAAAGTGCAAGCAATGATTTTACCGGCATTGTTTTGTCAACAATGGATGCGTCAAGATACACATATGTTGAATACAAAACGCCTGACGGGAAAACTTTATGGGCTGCGGTTTTGCAGACAAAGTTAAACAAAGGGGACAAAATAAGACTTATAAACGCAAGGCCTATGCAAAATTTTAAATCAGAAACCCTTGGCAAGACCTTTGATTTAATTTACTTTGCAGAGGGGGTAGAGGTTAACGGAGAGAAAAATACTTCCAATCCGCACAAAATGGCTATGAAAATGCCAGAAGACGGTTTTCATTCAGGCAAAAATCCCCATATTTCCCAGGATATTGCAGATATTGATACTTCTAAAATTGAGAAGTTGAAAGACGGGGTTTCAATTAAGGAATTGATTGAAAAGCCTGAAAACTTTAAAGGAAAAACCGTAAAATTGAGAGGTGTTGTGGTAAAATTCCTTCCGGCCATTATGGGCAAAAACTGGATTCACCTTAAAGACGCTTCAACCAATAAAGATATTACGGCAACCACAAAGGAAAAATTTAAGGTCGGGGACATTGTGGAGATTGAGGGAAAGGTTGAAACAAAAAAGGATTTCGGTTTCGGCTATTACTATGACATTTTAATTGAGGATGTAAAAAAGATAGGGAACTAAATGGACGGATTTGAATTTTTCGGGTTTACCCTTGAAGACGCAAACAGGGTTTTTGCCGAAATTTTAAAAAAGGGGCAATTCGCAGAGTTATACTTTGAGTTTACCGAAAGGGTAAGCGTGTCCTTTGAAGACGATATTGTAAAAATTGCTAAAACAAGCCAGTCGGGGGGAGTCGGTGTAAGGGTTGTTGAAGGGGAGACAACAGGCTATGCTTACTGCGAGAGTTTTGATTTAAAATCCATAATCAAGACAGGCAAATTCGCCTCATCAATCGCTTCGCAAATAAATACTTTAACTTTCCCGGTTATGTTTTCGGAAGTAAAGGGATTATCTCTCTATTCGGCGTCCTTGATTCTTAAAGATTTCCGTCTTCAAGAAAGGGTAAAGTTGCTGAAAGAAATTACAGGT
>JAMOUY010000247.1 GCA_027067895.1 Acidobacteriota bacterium | reverse complement strand
GCCTGCGATTAAATACGGGCTTTTTATCAACGATTTGATTTCATTCCTGATTTTGGGTTTTGTAATTTTTCTGTTTGTTAGGTCTTACAATAACATGAAGAGAAAAGAAGAAGAGGTTAAAGCGCCTACAACTAAAAAATGCGGCGAATGCGCAATGGAAATTCCTATTGAAGCAAAAAAATGTCCGTATTGCGGAAATACTCAGGTCTAATTACAGAGGTTGCAATGAAAAAAATTGTCGTTTTTGCAATTATTTTTGCGTCTGTTTTCGCTTTTTCTTTGTCCCCTCAGGATAAATTGCAGAAAGCAATTAAGATGTTGAATGCGGGAAATTCAAAAGCGGCTTTGTCCGAAATCAATGATGCTGTTATGGATATTGAAAATTCCATGGATTTGTATTTGAAAAATCTGACAAGGATAAAGTCAGTTAACGGGTTTGGTGATTATATTCCTGAAAACGGATGGGTTATACAGGCGGGACAGGATTTGAATATCTATTTTGAGATTTACGGCTATCACGTGTTTAAGAAAAACGGGAATTATCATTTGTGGATAAGCGAGGATGTGGTTATTACCGATGAGACGGGTAAAAAAGTTTTTGAAAGAAACAAATGGGTTGAATTAAAGCAGGGTTTTCCTTATCCTTTATGTCCTGCCTATCTTGTAAATACCATAAGCGATATGCCGAAAGGCATTTACTATTACAAAATAGTTTTGCACGATTTGGTTGCGGGAAAAGATTTGGCAAAAACGCTTAAAATCACGGTGAAATAGCGCGCAAATTCTATTGCGGCGATAGTGTTTGTGGGGAAAAACGTTTTTGATATTCTGCCTGAAAAATACGATTTGTGGTATGAGAAACACAAATTCGCCTATCTTTCCGAAGTTGAGGCGATAAGAAAGGTTTTCCCCGAAAGAGGGAAAAGCCTTGAAGTCGGGGTTGGAAGCGGAAGGTTTGCCTCTCTTCTGAATATTGAATACGGAATTGATTTGTCTTTAAATCTGCTTTTGATTGCGAAGAAAAGGGGGATTAAGGTTGTTCTGGGAAATGCCGAAAACCTTCCCTTTTCAGGCAATTTGTTTGATGGCGTTTTGATTTGCGTAAGCATATGTTTTTTTAAAAATCCGAAAAAAGCGATTTCCGAGTGCAACAGAATTTTGAAAAAAGGGGGCAATTTAACGGTAGCCTTTGTTGACAAAGAGAGTTTTTTAGGGAAATTTTACCTTCAAAAAAAAGACAAAAGCGTTTTTTACAGAGACGCAAGATTTTTTTCGCTTTTGCAGGTTGTTGAAATGCTTGAAAAAAGCGGATTTAAGGATTTTAACTTTGTCCAGACTTTGTTTGATTTTCCGGAAAACCTGAAAAAGCCGGACATTCCCCTTTCAGGGTACGGGAAGGGGGGATTTGTTGTTGTTTCGGCAAAAAAGGGTTAATTTGTGTTTGTAGCATGGAAATTTAATTTTTTTATTACACTTCAAAATCCGACTTTTTTACAGTGTTTTGCAAAAAAGTCTTGACTATTTTGCAACGGATTGAAAAGAAGTCGGCTTAAAAATTTATTCACAAAAAAGGGGCATAACGCCCCGTTTTTTTATGCGTTGAAAAATCAATAAATGTCAAACGGTTTTATTCCGCCTTGGTATCCTTCGGGAATGTATGAGCAGAACGGCTCTTCTTCGTAAATGTCTCCGTAAACCGCATAAGCCCTTGCCCTGCAACCTCCGCAAACCCCTTTGTATTTACATGCCCCGCATCTTCCCTTGTAATTGGCAAAATCCCTTAACCCTGCGAACAACTCGCCGTTCCATATTTCTTCCAATGTTTGCTTGAATATGTTTCCGCCGGATACGGGGAAGTATGAGCAGGGCAAAACCTCTCCGTCGCTTCTAATAAGGCATATAGTCTGCGCCGCAACACAGCCCTTGTTTGCCTTTGTGGAAAATGTCAAATCCCTTCTCTTTGCAGCCTTGCCCTCTTCCATCTTTTTCTCTATAAAAACCCTGTAATAGTGTGGCGCGCAT
>JAMOUY010000246.1 GCA_027067895.1 Acidobacteriota bacterium | reverse complement strand
TGAGGGCGATTTTGTTAAAATTGTTTACAAAGATAACGGCAAGGGAATTGACGAAGATTTGCTTGAAAAGATTTTTGAGCCTTACTTTTCCACAAGGGAAGAAGGCACGGGATTGGGATTGTTTATAGTAAGGGAATTTGTTGAAGAGATGGGTGGAAAAATAAAGGCAGTGCCTTCTCGGGAAGGAGGTTGTTTTGAACTTAGATTTAGAAAAAGCGACTCTTGAAGGAATTTTAAAAGACAACACGCACGGTTCGTCTTATTTGCTTGAAAAAACGGTTGCTTTTCTTAAAGACAAGCCTTTGCCTATGCAGTTGAACTATGCGAGACAGATAGCGAATATCCACAAAGGAATGGCTTACCTTGTAAATTTGAAGAATTTTATTGAGGATGAAAAAAAAGGATGTATTGAATTTTACGAAGAAGTGAAAAAGGCACAGAGAGAAGTTTTGGAAAAATTTTTGAGATATGGGGAAGCGTTGAGCATATCCTCGGTTGCAACTTTTAGTTATTCCGGGCTTGTAAGAGACGCTTTGCTTTCCCTCTATGATAAAAAGCCCTTTTCTCTTTTTATCGGAGAATCAAGGCCTGTATGCGAGGGGATAAAATTTGCCGAGCATCTTTTCAACAGCGGAATTAAAGACATAACCGTAATGACGGACGCATGTCTTTTTTCCGAAACTGAAAGTTACGATATTGTGATTTTAGGTTGCGACTGCTTTACCGACGATTTTTTTGTAAACAAAACCGGAAGCAGGGCTTTTGTAAAATTGTGCGAAGTTTACGGTAAAACCGTATTGGTACTTGCTGACAGGTTTAAAAGGTTAAAAAAGGAAGATGTTGCTTTAAAGGACGGGGAAAACAGAGAGATTTACGACGGAAAATTTTCGCTAAAAGTGAAAAATCCCTATCTTGAAACTGTTTATTTCACCGACAATGTTATAATATTTTACTGATATGAATTTTTTTGCGAAACTGTGGATAATTTTCAAAAATTTTTATAAGAAAAGGCTTTTCACCATATCGGCGGCTTTGTCTTACTATGCGATGCTTGCCATTTTCCCTTTTTTCATAATGCTTGTTTACTTTTCAACCGTGGTTTTTAAGAAAAGTTTGTCGGTTGAAAAACTTGACGCAATAATGAAACTCTTTCCCCCCTCAATTTCTGAAACAATAGTGAGCAACATAGACAAGATAATACTTTCGGGTAAGGTTTTTTCCATTATTTCAGTAATTTTCATAGTTTACTTTTCTTTCAGGGTTTTTGCGGTGCTTGAAAGCGCTTTGAGTATAATCTATCACACTTCGGTAAAAAGAGGTTTTTGGACGGCTACCTTGAAATCCTTTATGCTTTTTGTCATAACGGCGTTTGCCATGTTGTTTATGTTTGTTTTTTCTTCCGTAATTTTTGTTATCAAAAACAAATTTGCGTCTGTGCCTTTGATTGATACCTACTATTCGTTTTTGTTTTTGCAGATAGTCATTGAAACTGTTTTCTTTGCCCTGTCATACAAGTATATGTCCCACAAGAAATTGAAGTGGAAAAATGTTTTTATCGGCGGATTTGTGGCAGCGTTTTTGTGGGAAATCTTAAAGCATATTTTCGGGCTTTACATTGCAAGCATAAAACTGTACTTCCTCTTATACGGTTCGATAGGTTCAATTGTGCTTTTAATGCTTTGGCTTTACTATTCCTTCCTTGTTTACCTCTTCGGCGCGGAAATTAGCGAAGATTTGGGAAAATCGGAATAATTTCGTTTTCTAATTCTCTTTTAAAATGTTTTGCCTGTTTTAGAAATTCTCGGGAAAAAGGTTTATCGGATAGGGGGGATTGCCCACGGTAAATTTGTGTTTCATTGCATCAGCAAGGTAATTTTTTGAGATTGACACAGCCTCTTCAAGGCTTTTGCCCAGTGCAAGGTTTGAGGCTATTGCGCTTGAAAGCGCACATCCTGTCCCCCTTGTGTTCTGGGTTTCAATCCTTTTTCCTTTGAAAATTTTTGTTTGATTTCCCGTTATAAGCA
>JAMOUY010000245.1 GCA_027067895.1 Acidobacteriota bacterium | reverse complement strand
GTATCTTGCGTCCTCTTTCGCCATTAAAGACGCCTCTTTTTTTTCAAATCCCTCTTCCACAAGGACTGTTTCAACTGCTTTGTATGCCTTGTCGTAAAAATCGTACTGCAAATTGACAAGGGATAAAAACAACTCTCTGAAAGGAGATTTGGAAAACTCTGCGGGAATTATTTTTTCATCTCCGATTTTCACATACCTTTGGGATTTTTCGGTGTATGATGCAAGCCTGAAATTTTCCAAAAACTCGGTTGCATACCTTGAAATGCCAATTATGTCAAAGTTAAAACATGCATGCTCGGCAATTGAGGAATGCCCCAAACCGAAAACAATGGTTTCGTTGGAATTTCTTGCCTTTTCAACGTCTTTTCTTGCGTTTTTTCTCAAAATATTTACGTCTTCCGCGCTTCTGCTTATCCTTGCATAAGCGGCGGAAATTGTTTCAGGCGTTAACTGGTTAGGCTCAATTCTATCTCCGCTTTTTGCCAACTCAATCAAATCTTTGTCAATATTGTATCCCGCTAAAATAACTTTCATAGTCAAATTATATCCTTTTCTGGTTTTTTATTCAATAAATTAAGGCTATTCAGCCATTGCTCCGCCTATAATCGCTCCTATAAGCATAGGCCCTATTCCGGTTAAAGCCATTACAAAACTTCCGGCGCCTGCAATAAAACCCAAACCCGGAAAACCGCTTAAAGTTGCGCTGAAAAAAAAGAAAAAAACTCCGACAATTATTGCAGGAAGAAAAGCGGCAATAATTGCAGACCCAACACTTCCCGCTTTTTTCCCGCCGACAAAACCTGCAATAAGAGGCCCTATTCCCGGAAGCCAGAAAAGCAAAACGGAAATTAAAATCATCCAAAGCATACCCCTCAAAGCAGAAGGCTTTTTATTCATTTTAACCTCCAAAGTTTCTTTTAATTAATTTTAAGGCAAAAAAATTTAGTCATCAAGAAGTTAAATTCATATTAAGTATTTTTTCCACAATGTCAAATCTATTAAACGGTGGCATAAGGTAGGCACCGTCCACATAGGCTTTTGCCTTTGACAGTATATCTCCGGCAATTTCAACGCCTTTTTCAAAATTTTTCCCGGAATTTTTAAGAGAATTCAAAATCTCATCAGGTATCTCAATGCCGGGAAATTCGTTGTTAAGGAAAGATGCGTGGGCATAACTCTTCAAAGGAAGCACTCCAACAAGGATTGGTATTTTGAATTTATCCCTAATCTCTCCAAGGTATTCAAGCACATTTTCCGAATAAACAGGCTGTGTTTGAAGAAATTTTGCGCCTGCTTTTATCTTTGCTTCAAGTTTTTTCAGCTCCTTGTCCCTGTCGTATGCGAGAGGATTGAAAGCAACCCCCGCAAATATGTCTGTTTTGCCTTTGATTTTGTTCATTCCGAAATCATAGCCTTCGTTCATTCTCGTTATCATTTCAACTATGCCGATTGAGTTTATGTCAAAAACTCCGGTGGCTTCCGGAAAGTCTCCCACAGAAGTCGGGTCTCCCGTCAGTGCCAAAATTCCCCTAACTCCCAATGCGTAAGCGCCAAGCAAATCGCTTTGCAAGCCTATAAGGTTTCTGTCCCTGCAAGTTAGGTGAAGTATAGGTTCAAGCCCAAGCACGGTTTTTATGTAAAACGCAAATACCATTGCGCTCATTCTAACCCTTGCAAGGGGGTTTTCCGCAATGTTTATGGCGTCAACGCCTAAATCCTTTAAAGGCTTAATCTTTTTCAACTGCCTGTCGGGATACGGACTTTTTGGGGGATTTGCCTCAACGCTTACAACAAATTCTTTGCCCAATTTTCTGAAAAACAACGGAATTTCGTTTTCTTTCCCAAAATCTCCCGTGTCTTCATCAGCCTCAACCGATGTTTCAAGAAAAACAAACGGCTTTTTCTCCTCAAAAGACAAATCTTTAACAGCGTCTGCAAGTTTCTTTATGTGTGAGGGAGTTGTGCCGCAGCATCCGCCCACCACTTTTACCCCGTTTTGCAAAAACAAAATTCCGTATTCCTTAAAAT
>JAMOUY010000244.1 GCA_027067895.1 Acidobacteriota bacterium | reverse complement strand
GTATATTATAGGCCAGAGCGAGGCGAAAAAAGCGGTTGCTATCGCTTTGAGAAACAGGATTAGAAGACAGAAACTTCCCAAAGAGATTGCGGAAGAGATAACCCCGAAAAACATAATAATGATTGGCCCCACCGGTGTCGGAAAAACCGAGATTGCAAGAAGGCTTGCCAAACTTGCCAATGCGCCGTTTGTTAAGGTTGAGGCGTCAAAGTTTACCGAAGTTGGCTACGTGGGAAGAGACGTTGAATCAATGATAAGAGACCTTGTCAGGGTTTCCGTCCAGATGGTAAAAGAGAATTACACCGAAAAAATCAGGGCAAAAGCAAGGGAAAAGGCAATTGACAAGGTTGCGGACATTCTCTTTCCCGTGCCGAGAAAACCGGATTATCAGGGGACGGAAGAGTATGACAGGTATGAAAGAATGGTTAAGTTGAGAGAGGAAAAGAGAAAAGACATAGAAAACGGCTTGTACGACGACAGAAAAATCACTGTTGAAGTTAAAAAACAGCAAAGCCCGCAGGTTATCTTTGACATAGTTGCCGGCGGGACTATGGATATGTTTGAGGATTTGAAAGACGGGTTGTCGGGACTTTTTGAGCCGCCTAAAAGCAAAACAAGGGAAATGACTGTAAAAGAGGCGATTGAATTTTTCACCGAAGAGGAAGCGGAAAAGATGATTGACATGGAAAAGGTAAAGGAAGAGGCTATAAAACTTGCCGAAAATAACGGAATTATATTTCTTGACGAGATAGACAAAATCACTTCAAGGTCAAGCGAAGGCGCAGGCCCCGATGTCAGCAGGGAAGGGGTGCAGAGGGATTTGCTTCCCATAATTGAAGGCTCAACAGTGCCGACGAAATACGGCATAGTAAAGACAGACCATATTCTCTTTATAGCCGCAGGCGCATTTCACATTGCAAAGCCTTCCGATTTAATTCCCGAGTTGCAGGGAAGGTTTCCCATAAGGGTAGAGTTGCATTCCCTTACAAAAGAGGATTTCGTAAAAATCCTTACCCAGCCCAAAAACGCGCTAATAAAACAGTATCAGGCTTTGATGGAAACCGAAAACGTAAGCCTTGTTTTTGAGCAGGAAGCCATAGAGACAATTGCAGAATACGCATTTATTGCAAACGAAACAATAGAAAACATAGGGGCAAGAAGGCTTCACACAATAATGGAAAAACTGCTTGAAGATATTTTGTTTAAGGGGCCTGAATTAAGCGGCACCGTTGTCAATGTTGACAAAAAGTTTGTTGAGGACAGGCTGAAAGACATTGTTTCAAAAGAAGATGTCGGAAAATACATACTGTAAAGGAAATAGCATGAAAAACATTCTTATAATCCACACAGGCGGCACATTGGGAATGGCTGAGGGTAAGCCGGACAATACCTTAAAACCGGTGGAGTTTCAGGAAAGCGTTGTTAACTTTGTCCCGGAATTGGAAAAACTTGCGAAAATTGAGACTGTTTTTGCATTCAACATAGACAGTGCAAACCTCACAATTGCTCATATAAACAAACTTGTATCGGTTTTAAAAGAGCATTACGACAAATTTGACGGTTTTGTAATAATCCACGGCACGGACGCAATGGCTTATTCGGGTTCGGCGCTTTCTTTTCTGATAAAAAACAACAGAAAGCCGATTATTTTAACAGGCTCGCAGAAACCTTTAAGACACATAAGGACTGACGCAAGGCTTAACCTTATAAACGCGGTTGAGTTTGCCACAATGGAAATTCCCGAAATTGCAATATGTTTTAATTCAAAACTTATGAGGGCAAACAGGGCGACAAAGGTTTCAAGCGGGGACTTTGACGCGTTTGAGTCCCCGAATTTCCCCTATCTTGCAACCGTAGGGGTTGACATTGTTTTAAACAACAGATGTCTAAAACTTCTGCAAGTAAAAGGCGAAACCGAATTTAATTACCTTGAAGAAAAAAATATTGGGTTTATCAAAACCTTTCCCGGCTTAAATCCCGAAAATTACAACTTCTTTTTGGAAAGCAACATTGACGGAATTGTGATTGAGGCTTACGCAACC
>JAMOUY010000243.1 GCA_027067895.1 Acidobacteriota bacterium | reverse complement strand
CGGTGAAGAGAAAAAATGTCCGAAATGCGGAAAGCCTCTTGTTTTGAAATCGGGAAGATACGGGAAATTTTATGCCTGTTCGGATTATCCGCAATGCGATTACAGGGAATCTTTAAACGGCAACGGGAACGGGGCGAAAATCCTTGACAAAACCTGTCCTCAGTGCGGGAAACTGCTTGTTGAGAGGAAAGGGAAATACGGAAAATTTGTGGCATGCTCAGGCTATCCCGAGTGCAGATACATTGAAAAAGAAAAACCGAAAGAACTTGACATAGTCTGTCCCAAATGCGGAGAGGGTAAAATTGTTGTGAGAAAAACAAGAAGGGGCAGGATTTTTTACGGCTGTTCAAGGTATCCCGACTGCGATTACGCATCGTGGACAAAGCCTGACGGCGAAAACAAACAGGGCGATGAATCCTGAAATTACCGAGATAAAGGGATATAACCTCAAACTTTTTCAACACAAAAAGGGATACAGGTTTTCAATAGACGCGTTTTTGCTTGCATGGTTTGTTTCACGGGAAAAATTCAAAAACGGATATGAGATAGGCGCGGGAAACGGCGTTGTTTCCTTCCTTGTTGACAGAATGACAAAGGACAAAAAGCATTTTGAATTGATTGAAATTCAGCCGTCCCTCTGCCGTTTGATTGAAAAAAACCTTGAATTAAACAGGTTTAAAAGCGATTTTATTTTAAGGTGCGAAGACGCGCGTTTTGTCCTTCCATTTAAAAATCCCGACATTGTTTATTTAAACCCGCCTTTTACCGATTTCAAAAAGGGTAAAGTTTCTCCCAATGTTGAAAAAGCATTGGCAAGGCACAGGTTTTTCCTTGACATTAACTCGGTTTTTAAATGGTTTTTGGAAAATACAGGCAAAAATTCCCGCCTTGCGTTGATTGAAAAAAGCGAAAATCTTTCGGAATATCTGAAAAGTGCTGAAAGTTTCGGGCTTTATCCGGTTAGAGTGGTTGACGTTAAGCCTTTTGAAGAAAAAAATCCCAACCTTTTTCTTGCGCTTTTTTCAAAGACAAATGGAAATTTTAAACGCGAGTTTCTTACAATTTACTCTTCGCCCGGCAAATATACCGATAAAGTGAAAAAAATTTTGGGCATTTTGTGATAGAATTTTTCCATGGGATTTTTTAGCGGTAATTTAAGCCTAAAAAGGTTTTTTATAGAAGAAACGGATTTTTTCAAAGACAAAGAAAGAGTTGTGGCAAACCTTAACAACTTTGTTTTCAAAGATATTGAGTCTCTGCCCAATGAGGAATCGGTCGGATGGACAAGCCCGCTGAAAGTTTACAAGCCGTCAATTGAGATTGAGGAAACCTTTTTCGGAAACTATGTTTTGCTTGCATTAAGGCACGACGTAAAGAAGGTATCGCCTCTGCTTGTTGAATGCAAGGTAAACGAAATTATTGAAAAAGAGGGATTGTCTATTCAAAACAACAAGCAGTTGAAACAGTTGAAGGAAGACATAAAAAAGGAATTGCTTAAAAAAACCCTTCCTGTGCCCAAGGTTATTGAGGCTGTAATTGATTTAAACAGAAAGACCCTTCTCTTAAACTCTACGTCAAAAAAAATAGCGGGGCTTTTTCTTTCAATTTTTGAAAAAACCTTTTCAATTCTTCCCGTTTACGTTGACACAAGCGTATTTTCCTATATCGCTGTGGGCAAAAGCGGTGTTGAGAAACTTGCGTCCCTTACGGAGAGTGTAATCTATGACGAATGAATTTAGAATAGATGAGTTTGTAATAAGGGAGTTTTTTCTTTACATTCTTTACACTTCCGAGATAAACGGGGGAGAGATTGAGGTAAACGGAGAGATTGTTTACCTTACAATACTTGACAGGCTTGTTTTGGAAGGGGAGGGAGACGTTTGGGAGACTGATTTAAAAAAGGGAGTGCCCTCAATTTCAAGAGAGGCAAAGAGGGCTATTTTAAACGGCAAAATGCCATCCTTGATGAAGTTGAAAATCCAATCAGGCGAGGATTCCTTTTTCTTTGTGCTTGACTCAAAAACCCTTGACTTGAAGTCTTTGAAA
>JAMOUY010000242.1 GCA_027067895.1 Acidobacteriota bacterium | reverse complement strand
AGGGTGATAACTGTTTCCGGACAGCCTGCCGAATACTTTGTCGGCGGTGAATTCGGAGTGAGAAACATTACTCGGGATACATCGTCCGTTGTTTGGAAAAAGTACGGCACAAAATTTACCGTAACGCCTGAGATTGATTCGTTAAACAACATGAGAATTAAAATTGATTCAGAAATATCCGAATTAAGCGGAGCTTCTGTTGACGGAATTCCTTCTTTAAATACAAGAAAAATCAATACCATCGTAAGAATCAAAGAAGGGCAGACAATTGCTCTCGGAGGTTTTATCAAAAGAATTAAAAGGCAGGACATTCAAAAGGTGCCGGGACTTGGAAGTATTCCTGTGTTAGGTTCTCTTTTCAGGTCTAAAAATTATCAAAGAGGGGTAACTGACGGAGTGATTTTTATAACGGCAAAGAAAGTTTCCGCCGAAGACCAAAATATGAAACAGATGATTGATAAGCCTTTAAAAGAATTTCACAAAGAAAAAAAGAAATGGTGGCAGAGGGATAAAAAATGAAATTAACCGTTGTAAACAAAGACGGTTCAAAAAAGGAAATAAACGATATTCCTAAAAAATTTATTATAGGAAGGGAAGCACCTGCCGATGTGGTGCTTCCTGCACCTGTTGTTTCAAGGAAGCACTGCACCGTTGAGGTTGAGGGAGATAAGGTTTTCGTTACAGATACAAGTTCAAACGGTGTTTTTTTAGGCCAGACGAGGCTTGAAAAGGGCAAAAAAACCGAAATTCCCCTTGATACGCCTATAATTATCGGTGAATTCGGCCTTATTTTTTCCAAAGACAATGCTAAAAAGGTTGATAATGAGAAAAAAATTGAGGGAGAAAAACAGCCTGAAATTAAAAAGCAAAAAGTTGAGGTTAAATCAAGGCGGGCTTCCGAGAAAAAAACCGAAAAAAAACTAAATAACGAGCAGCTTGACGCATTGTCGGGCATAAGAGACAAAATACACAAAAGGCTTCTTGAATTACTTGATTTAAGATGGGTGGATTTTACCTCAAAACCCGATGAAGAGTTGAAAAACCTTGTCAACAAAAAACTTGATTTAATTCTTTCTCAGATGAGCGGGGAAATTCCCATCTGGGTTGACAGGGATACTCTTAAAAAAGAAATGCTTGACGAGGTTGTCGGTTTAGGTCCGCTTGAAGATTTTTTGAGAGATGACGATGTAAGCGAGATAATGGTAATTAGCAAAGACTTGATTTATGTTGAGAAAAAGGGAAAGATTGTAGAAACGGACAAAAGGTTTTCTTCCGATGCCGCTTTAATGGCCATTATTGAGAGAATTGTCGCCCCTATCGGAAAAAGGATTGACGAATCACAGCCTTTGGTTGACGCAAGGCTTAAAGACGGTTCAAGGGTGAACGCAATAATTCCGCCTCTCGCTTTGAAGGGTCCCTGCCTTACTATTAGAAAATTCGGCAAAAAAACCCTGACAATTGAGGATATGATAGGGTTTGGCACTTTAAACAAGCCTATGGCGGTCTTTCTTGAACTTTGCGTGAAAGGAAGGAAAAATATAATAATTTCCGGTGGAACGGGTTCGGGTAAAACAACGTTGTTGAATGTATTATCTTGTTTTATTCCGCAGGACGAAAGAATTATAACGATAGAGGACGCAGCGGAATTGAGACTTCCCCAGAAACACGTGGTTTCCCTTGAATCCAAGCCCCCGAATGTTGAAGGAAAGGGCGAAATTACCATAAGGGACTTGGTTAAAAACGCTTTGAGAATGAGGCCGGACAGAATAATTGTCGGTGAGTGCAGAGGCGGGGAAGCGCTTGATATGTTGCAGGCTATGAATACAGGCCACGCAGGGTCAATGACTACCGGGCACGCAAACTCGCCTGACGATATTCTGAGAAGGCTTGAAACAATGGTTTTAATGTCAGGAATGGAATTGCCGATAAAAGCGATAAGAGACCAGATTGCGTCCGCAATTGACATAATTGTCCAACAGCAGAGGTTGACCGACGGTACAAGAAAAATAACAAGCATTACCGAGGTTTTGGGAGTGGACGATGATTACAACATAGTAACCGAAGAGGTGTTCAGGTTTGAGCAGGTAGGTATTAACAGCGAAGGCAAGGTTTTGGGCAAACATACAGCCACCGGTTATTTGCCGTCATTCCTTGCGGATTTCAAGGCAAGGGGAATACCGGTGCCGGAAGATTTATTCAGGGTGTAAACTATGATGGAAACAATTATCTTCTGGGTTTCAAATCTTCTCATTTTTCTTGGTTTTGCTCTCTTCGGGTATTCAATTTACGAAGCGGTTTTGCTTGGATACAAAAGGTATAAGGAAGGTTATCTTCAAAAAGTAGGTAGCGAATTAAACAAAAACTTTATTCCATATTCACCTGAAAAGTTTTACAAAAACACAATTCTTTCCGCTCTCGGAATGGCTATTGTGGGGTATCTGCTTTTTGACAGTGTTTTGTTTATGATTCTTTTCGGGGCTTTGGGATATATTTTGCCGAAAATGTTTCTCTATTTAACTGCAAGGAAGAGAGCGGATAAGTTAGAGATTCAACTTGTTGATGCTCTTTATGTGCTTTCCAATTCTGTTTCCGCAGGCTTAACGCTTCCTCAGGCATGCGAGGTTGTGAGCAAACAGTTGGTTCCCCCTGTTTCTCAGGAATTTGCCTTGCTTGTAAACGAAATAAGGCTTGGAGTACCTTTTGACAAAGCCTTGGCTAATATGGCCGACCGCCTTAAATCAAACAATTTTGACCTTTTGGTTACGGCTATTCTGATTTCAAGGCAAACGGGCGGAAATATCTCGGAGATTTTTAAGAAACTTGCGGAATCAATAAAAGAGATTATGAGGCTTGAGGCAAGAATCAAGTCTCTTACTGCGCAGGGAAGAATGCAGGCGGTTGTTTTGGGCGGAATGCCGTTTGCCCTTGCTTTTGTCCTTGCGTCCATATCCCCGGATTTGATGCAACCTCTCTTTAATACTCCTCAGGGTACTTTTATTCTTTTTATTGCGGCGGTTTTTTGGTTATTAGGTATTTATTTCCTTAGAAAAGTTATTAACATAGATATTTAAGGCGGTGGGTTATGACTCTTGAAATTTACTATTTGCTTGCCACGGTATTGATTTTTATAGCGGTTTTTCTTGCCGTTTACTATTTGCTTCCTTCCGAAGAAGAAGTTGAAGAGTTTAGGAAGCAGTTGCCTGCCGGACACCTTGAAAACAAAAAGTTGAGGACTTTTGAAGAGAGTCCTTTTTTGAAAATGATTTATCCTGTAATTCTTGCGTTTGCAACTAAGGCGAAGAAGTTGGGAATTTCCGAAAAGCACATAGAGAGGCTTGAAAGGCGAATTGCCGCGGCGGGGTATCCTTACGGTTTTACCGCCTATGAGTATATCGGCTACGCTTTAACAATAGGGTTAATAGTCACTGTTTTGGCCGCTTTCTTTAACTATTCAATGTTTGGCAATATAAACTTTATGTTTCTTTTAATTGCTTTTGTATTCGGGAATGTATTTCCTTACTTTTTTCTTGCGAATCAGGCGGACGAAAGAAAAATTAAAATTTACAAAGACATTCCTTACAAACTTGATTTGCTTTCAATGGCTGTTGAGGCCGGGCTTGATTTTCTTTCTGCCGTTAAAAGAATGGTTGAAAAAGATACCACCAAAAGCCCTCTTGTGGAGGAGTTTTTTCAATTTTTGCAAGAGGTAAGAATGGGTAAAACAAAACAGGAGGCTTTGCTTGACCTTGCAAAAAGGGCTGATGTTGAGGCGTTAAACAGTATTGTAACCGCCATTATTCAGGCGGAAAAAATGGGAACGCCGGTTGCACAGGTTTTGAGAATTCAGGCGGAAAGTTTGAGAATTTCAAGAAGCCAGAAGGCGGAAAAAGCGGCAGGAGAAGCGTCTGTTAAGATTATGTTTCCCCTTGTTTTTATTCTTATTTCAACCGTTTTGATTCTCTTCGGTGGAATAATAGTAAAGTGGATTAGGGGAGATTTGTTTTAATTGCCTGTGTCTTTTGACGGTTTGAATTTTAAGGCGATAAAAAGAGTTAAACTAATATACTCTGACGGTACATACTGCGTAAAAAGGCTGATTGTGTGCAAATCCTTTTTTTCAAGACTCAAAGGAATGCTTTTTGAAAGAAAGGAAAACCATAAAAAAGCCTATTTAATTGTCCCGTGCAATGCTATTCACACATTTTTTATGGCTTATCCGATTGATGTGGTTTTTCTTGCAAGGGCGGGAGATGTTATTTCTCAAAGCAGAGTATCGGTTTTTAGAGCAATGAAAGAGAGGGATGCTTTTGCTGTTTTGGAAGGCACAAGATTATTAAAATCTTACAATAATGTTGTTGAAGTGCAATTTTTATGTTAAATTATTAAAAAGAAATCTTTTTTAAGAAAGAGGGGTTATGAAGGTAACTTTGTCTGTTTATTTTAATGACCAAAAAAAAACTTCTTTGGATTTTACAAAGAGGGAAATAACGATAGGCAGGGCTATTGACTGCGATTTGATTGTCAATGAGCCGTCGGTTTCTTCAAAGCATTTCACCATTTTTAACAAAAAGGGCAGATTGTTTATTAGAGATGAAGGAAGTATAAACGGCACTTTTGTTAACGGCAAACAAGTTGTTGAGGAAGAGGAAATCTTTCCCGGCGACAAAATTACTTTCTGCGGTTACACAATTTATATTTCTTCGGATGGAGAAAGCAGAAGGGAATCCTCGGAAGAACAAAATATCGGCAATAGCACGGTTGTTATTGAAAAAAAAGATTTTTTTGCCGATTTGAAAAAAACCGCAAAAAAGCAGGATAAGAAGAAGTTGGTAATTTACGGCTCAATTGGTGCCGCCATATTTCTTTTATTGATTGTCCTTATGCTTCTTCCTTCAAGTGAGAAACAAACTGCATCGCCTATTCGTGTCGGTATGGTGGACAGTTACTTTATGCAACTTGAAAAACATATTGACAAGATTGTAACGGTGAAAAATTCTACTGAAAATGCCGAGAGATTTTTAAATTTGGGAGAAGAGCAGTTGAAAATGGCAAACCTGAACAAAGAGGCTTTGTTCAATGCCCTTGTTTATTTTTTGAAAGCGAAAAAAAGTGTTGAGGAAATGAATCCCAAGCCGCCGGTATGGGATAAGATTATTCCACAGATAAACAAAGCAAAAAGCGAGTTGAAGTTAACTTTGAAAAAATTGTTTAAGGATGCGTGGCTTCTTGAATCGGACGGCAATAAAGAAGGAGCAAAAGACGTTTATCTTGCCATTATGCAGACAATTCCAGACGAGAGTTCGGAAGTTTATATAACAGCGTTAAGGAGGTATAATTTACTAAAATGAAGATGATTTTTAAACCTCTGTCAAAAGAAATTAAAGATGCTTTTAAGGTTGATTGCAATCAAAACACAAGATTAACCATAGGAAGAAAGGATTCCAATGATGTAATTCTTCCTTTCAGAAACGTATCCTCTTTTCACGCCATAGTTGAGTGTGTTGACGGGATTGTTTATATTGAAGATTTGAATAGTACAAACGGGACTTTTATTAACGGAGAAAAGGTTGAGGGCAGGGTTGTTGTAAAAAAGGGAGATACCGTAAGATTTGCCACTTATGATTTTCTTGTTGACATTGAGGAAGAGAAAAATAAGGAGAAAACGTCGGAAAAAACCTCTTCCGACGGGACGGTTTTTCTTGATTCCCAAAAGATTAAAGAAGTGCAAAGCGCAATCAGTAAAGTTAAGAGTGACGATTCTAAACAAGAAGAAAAAGGAAAAGAAACGGTTTTATACGGAGTAAAGGGCTTGGTGCAAAACGGCAGGCTTATTCTGCTTGACAAAAACAATAAATTCCTCAATGAATATGAATTAAAAGAAACAGAAACATCAATAGGAAGAGACGATACAAATACCATTTCCATTGACCACGGGTCAATATCAAGGGTGCACTGTTTTGTTAACAGAAAAGACGATTATTACGAAATTGCTGACAACGACAGCACCAACGGGGTGCTGGTTAACGGCAAAAAAGTAAAAAAAGCGATTTTGAAAAACGGAGATATTGTTAAACTCGGAGACAAAAAATTTGTTTTTATTGCCCCGGGAGAGTTGTTTTCGCCTTCTCTTTTTGAGGGAGAAAAGGAAAAAACATCGTTAAAGTTTGACAGGAAAAAGGTGTACATAGGTATCGGAGTTTTCTTCCTTGTTTTAATTGTTATTCTTGCGCTTATTCCATCAGGCGAAAAAAAGGTTGCGAGAAGGCAATCTGTTTCGGTGAAAGATTTGAAACTTGACGTAATGAATTCCTTTAAAAACGAAGACTGGGATAATGTCGTATATCTTGTTGATAACTTTAAACTTAAAGGCTTTGAAAAGGAATACGAAAAAGCAAAGTTTGAGATAAAAAACAGGGATACTTACTTGAAATTTGTTGATTTGCTTAAAAACGAAAATTTTGAGGAAGCAAAGAATGTGATGGAGTCAATGGACAAATCTTCGGTTTATTTTGCAAAAGCGCAGAAAAACTATGAGGATAAATCCGAAGAATTTATCAATTCCAAACTTGAAGAAATTGACTCTTACCTTGATGAAAACAAGGTTAACGACGCTTATGAGCAGGTTTGCGCTCTTGCGGAAAAATTCCCTGATAATCAAAAGGTTTTGCAGGCCAAAGATGAGGTTGAGCAGAAATTTCAATTATTTACCAAGAAAAAACAGGCAAGGCAGAGATATTACGCTTTAAGAATGAAGTTGAAGAGAAAGAGTTCGGCATTTGAAAAACAGGCTGAGAATTTATACCTTGACGGGAAAGTTGTTGACGCCATAGCCAAAATAATTGACGCAAGACAGGTTTATATAGCCAAAAACATGAAAGTGCCTTCCAGAATTGACAGATTGAAAGATTATATGGGAAAGGTTAGAAAACTTTATCTTGACGGAAAAAAAGAGATTATGCAGGGGAAAACGGAAAGCGCAGCAGAAAAATTTGAAAAAATATTTGATATTTCTCAAAAGTATTTGTGGGGCAAAGAGGGTAAAATTGAAAGGGAATGCAAAACTTTGTTGAAAGACTATTATAAAAACATGGCAAGGAAATTTTACTCGTCAAACAACTACACAAAAGCGTTAACCTTTGCGGATAAGGTTATTCAGATTGAACCGTCTGACAGAGAGATGGCTTCTTTGAAAAGAGAGATTTTAAAAACCGCAAAAGGTTTGTATAATAAAGGTTACATTGAGCAGACGCAGTATAAGGACTGCAAGGCGGCATTATTCTATTTCAGACAGGTTGTTGAAATTCTGCCGCCTTCCGACCCTGTTTACAAAAAAGCGATGAAGAGGATTGAGGAATGCGAAAAATAGCGGTTTTGTTTACTCTTTTGTTTGTATTTAATCTGTATGCCGGTTTCAGTTTAAAAGACTTGGGAAGCGGTAAAAAGTATTTTAAAAACGCTGAAAAACTTTTTAATCAGGGAAAATATGCTCAGGCGATAACTTTTTATCAAAAATTTTTGGCTAAAAAGAAAAACGAAAACAACGAGAAGGCTCTTTACCATATTTCGGTGTCTTTTATGGAAATCGGTATGCCTGACAAAGGGTTTCCCTATATTAAAAAACTTTATGATTTAAAGGGAACAAATTTGAAGTACGCTATTCTTTATGCGGAATACCTTGTGCAGTTAAACAAGTTGCGGGATGCTATCAATGTTTACAAAAAAATAGTTTCAAATCATCCCGACGATTATTTAAGTTATGTAAGGCTTGGGGAATTGTTTGTAAACGACGGGCAATTGGACAAAGCAAGAGAGATGTGGCTGAAAGCGGTAAAGTTGAATGAAAAGCCCGTTGAGGCTTACTCTCTTTTATCGGAAAGTTATTTGAATGTTGAGAAAAACAAGCTTATGGCGTACTATTACGCAAGAAAACTTCTTGATGTTGCGCCTTCCGACAGGCGTGAAGAAATAGAGCAAATGCTTGACTCAATTGCCGGAGATTTTAAAGAGGATTTTGAGCAATACTATCTTTTAAAAACATGCAAAGAAAACGCAAAGAATTACATTGACA
>JAMOUY010000241.1 GCA_027067895.1 Acidobacteriota bacterium | reverse complement strand
GTGCGAGGGCTGCGGCGCATGCGTGTACTTCTGCCCTGAAAAGACAATTGAGTTTAACGAGGTTGTTTCCGGAATGGTTTTTATATCGGAAACAAGGCTTGGGCCCTTTGTGCACGCAAAACTTAACCCCGGAATGGAGAATTCGGGAAAACTTGTAAGCAGGGTAAGAAACGAGGCAAAAAAAATTGCCGTTGAAAAAGAAAAAGATTTTATTTTGACAGACGGTTCGCCGGGGGTCGGTTGTCCCGTTATTTCTTCAATTTCAGGCGCGGATTACGTTGTTATTGTTTCAGAACCCACAGTTTCCGGTGTCCACGACCTTGAAAGGGTTGGGGATTTGCTTGCCCATTTCAAGATTAAAGGCGGGGTTGTTGTTAACAAGTGGGATTTGAACAAAGAGAAAACGGATGAAATTGAAGAAGTTTCTAAAAAGTTGAGGCTTGATTTTCTTGGTAAAATTCCGTACGAGATAGATACCGTGCTTGCCGCTATGAATAACGAGAAAACAGTCATAGAGTATAATCCCCGAAGCGAGGTTTCAAAATCGGTTAAACTGATAGCGGAAAAATTAAAATCTGTCATTTAAAAAGACTTTTTTGCTTCTTTCCGTTGAATAAAAAGGCATTTCCCTTTATTATTAAAGCAGGGGGTTGCCTATGCACGGAAGGGAGCGTCGTATTCCCGTAAACGTTTCGGAAGACAAATGCGATATTCCGCAAAGTTATTACCTTTTTGTGCTTTCCGGAAACGAAGAAAACGATTTTTTTAAAATTCCAAGGGAAACTTTTCTGCTTGGAAGCAGTTTAGGGTGCGACTTTCATCTTTCCGATAAAAAAATTCCCTCATTCTGCATTGAGGCAAAGCCTGTTTTTGTAAACGACGAATTAAAAAGTTTGAAGATAAAACTTCTAAAAGGCAAGGCTTTTGTCGGGAATAGGGAGATAAAAAAGGCAGAAATAAAATTGGGTGATATTTTTAGGGTAGGTGCCACGTCTTTTAAACTTGAAAAAATCTATCCCTTTGAGATTGAATACAGAAACCTTGTTGAAGAAAAATTGAAGAAATACTTTGTGCTTGACGGGGAAAGCGTTTTGTATTTTCTTGAAAAATTTTTGGAAATCTCAAATAAATACAACAGGCCTCTTTCCCTTATCGTTTTTCAGGTTGATTATTACAACTTAATAAAAAATTCTTTCAGTGAAGAAGGAATTGAACAAATTTACAGGGAAGCAAGGCGAATATTTAAAAAAGCGATTAGAAAAAGCGATTTTTTGGGAAGAATAGAGGAAAACAAATTTCTCATAGTGCTTCCCGAAACCCATCAGGTTGGCGCGGTTGCCCTTGCAAGAAGAATAAAGGAAAAGTTTAAAAACGCGGTGTTTAAAGTTGAGGGGGAAACTCACACTTTTTCAATTTCCCAAGCGGTTGTTTCCCTTGACTGCTATCGCTATAAAAACGTTTCTGATTTTTTAAAAGCCGGCGAAAAACTGCTTGAAAAAGCGGCCAAAAAAGGCAAAGGCTCAATAGAGTTTTGCAGTGAAGTAAATGCTTGAAAAACTTTATTTTTTCCTTTTAGACAAAATTTCTCCCGAAAATCTTGTAAAAAATCACCTTGAAAAAAACAACGTAAAATTCAAAGAAAACGTTATTGCAATAGGCAAGGCGGCTTTGCCCATGATTTCGTCGTTTTATTCTTTTGCCGGGTATAAAAAAGGGCTTGCGGTTTCCCCTTTTAAAGGCAGTGTGCCTGAAAACACCGAATGTTGCGTTTCAACCCATCCGAATATTAGCGAAAAGAGTATCTTTTGCGGAAAAAAGGTTATTGAGTTTTTGAAATCAGCGGATGAGGGAATTACAATTCTTCTTTCCGGCGGCGGGTCGGCGCTTGTTGAGTATCCCTTGGATTTTTTGACACTTAACGAAATTCGGTGCGTAAACGATTTAATGCTTAAATCAGGGGCGCCCATAGAAGATATAAACTTTGTGAGAATCCATCTCTCTGCGTTAAAGGGCGGGGGATTGCTAAACTTTATGTCGGGGGACGGGGAATG
>JAMOUY010000240.1 GCA_027067895.1 Acidobacteriota bacterium | reverse complement strand
AACAAAGAATCAAACACCCCAAAAAGCGGTTGCCCAGATTGACAAAACAAAAGATTTTGCATGTAAGCAGAATTTGAAAATGCTTAATGATTTTGTTAAAAATTACGTTTCTGCTAACGGTGTTGACAATCCTTCCGAGATTGACCTTAGTGATTTGCTTGAATACGGGCTTAGACTTCCCAAGTGCCCGGCAGGCGGACAGTATGTTTTTAAAGACGGGAAATTTTATTGTACTGTTCATTCCAAAGAAAATGGCGAAGAATAGCAAAAGTTGTTTTTTTTAATAAAATTAACCGTTGATATTGACGTGACAAATATCACCTAATAAAAATTTTCCCTTGACTAATTTTTTATGTGTGTTAAATTCTATCTCTTGTGGAGGTAGAGTTATGAGGAAATACATTATATTGCTAATTTCGGCAATAGCAATGGCGGCATTTACCGGTTACGGCACACTTGTTAAGCCCGTAAATCTGCCGGCAACAAAAGAGCAGAAAAACGTAAAGGATTCAATAGAGAAATCCGTTAGGTACGAAATTGAATTTTTACAAAATTATCAAAAAGTGATGAAGGTTTTGGATACTGTAAAAACAAATCTCAACGAGCAGGAAAAAAGAGACGTTGCGAGAATTATTGCCAAGAAAAGCATTGAGTACGGCTTTTCCGTTGATTTTGTGCTTGCGGTAATCCAGACGGAAAGCAATTTTAACAAGTTGGCAAAATCCCCTGTGGGAGCAATTGGGCTAATGCAGTTGATGCCGATTACCGGAAAAGCGCTTGCAAAAGACTTCGGTATTGTTATCAAGGATGAAAAACATCTTTACAACCCCCAGTTGAATGTAAGTCTTGGCATGTATTACTTGAAAAAGTTGTCCGACAGGTTTAAAGACATGAACCTTGTGCTTGCGGCATATAACATGGGCGAAACAGCATTGAGAAAATATAAAAACAAGAAAGATTTGCCGGCATTCAGATATGCCAGAGTCGTTATGAAAAGGCATAAAAAGTTTGAATCAATTAAACTTTAATGAAGCGCATTGCTATTACGCCGAATGATTTTGACATTGAGAAATTAAGACAATCTGTTGCTTTTTTGAGAAAAAACGGGGCTTCTCACATTTATTTGAGAAGCCCTTTAATTTTAAACAATCCTTATCTTTTTGATTTAATTGACTTCCTGAAAGAAAACAACTTTATTCCAGTGCTTCCGTATGACAGATGGCTTGATTTTAAAGATTTCGCAATTGTCTGCCATTTTCGGGAAAATGACAAAAAATCTTTTGCAGAAGCACTAAACAAATTGAAAGATACGCCTTTTTCCGTTTCCTGCCATAGCATTTCGGAGGCAAATGAATTTCTGGAAAAGGGAGCGGACTTTGTTTTTCTTTCCCCTGTTTTTCCCCCGTATTCAAAAAAAATTGATTATCCGCTTATTGATTTGAAATCGGTAGCCCGAATAGTTGAGCGCTTCGGAGAAAGAGTTGTTTTATTGGGCGGTATGGATTTTGACAGAGTGGAAGAGTTGAGGGTAAAATTAAACAGTGATTTTTCCTTTGGAGGAATTACCTGTTTTTTTGGTGGGGAGAAATAAGGTTGAAGGTTTTTTTTAACGGGAAAGAGTTTAACATTCCGGAAAATACAACACTTTTTGATTTTCTCAACGAAAATTTTCCGTCTTTTGACACGATAATTTTAAATACCGTAATAAATCCAGAGATAGACTCTGTTTTAAAAGAAGGAGACAGAATAATTGCCTTTAAAAAGGGCGAAATTCCCGACGGGGTTTCGTTAAAGGACTTAATGTTTGCAAGGCAGCCGGAGGAGTATACCCTAAAACTTTCCAAATCTGTTGTCGGTATAGCGGGACTTGGCGGATTGGGAAGCCTTGTGGGGGAAAACCTTGTAAGGGCAGGAATAGGGAAACTTGTTGTTGCCGATTACGACATTGTTGAGCCTGCAAATCTAAACAGGCAGAGGTATTTTATTCCCCAGATAGGAAAACCGAAGGTTGATGCTTTCAAAGAGAATATGGAAAGGATTTCGCCCTTTACCG
>JAMOUY010000239.1 GCA_027067895.1 Acidobacteriota bacterium | reverse complement strand
GGAAGACATAACTTTGAGAGGTTTGAAAATTCTTGAAAACGCCGATTTTGTTTACGGAGAGGAAAGAAAGGTTGCATACAAACTTATCCGCTCAATGGGGATAAAGAGAAGCGATTTAAGGTTTTTAAACGAACACAACGAAAAGGAAAAGGCGGAAGAGATAAAAAACCTTGTGCTTAAAGGCCATTCCATTGCGTTTTTTTCCGACGCGGGAGCACCCGTTTTTTCAGACCCGGGATTTAAACTTACAAAAGAATTGAGGGAATGGAATCTGCCGGTAACCTTTATTCCCGGCGCGTCTTCGTTGATGAGCGGAATAGCGTTAAGCGGGTTTGACATGAACGAATTCTACTTTGCGGGATTTTTGCCGAGAAAAACCGAAGAGAGAAAAAGAAAATTGGAAGAGTTGAAAAAACTCAAAGTCCCGATTTTCATAATGGAAACTCCGTACAGGCTTCAGCAATTGCTAAAAAGCATAAAAACCGTATTCGGAAAAGACAAAAACCTTTCCCTGCTTTTTAACCTGACCGGGGAAGACGAGGAAGTTATAACCGACACGGTGGCAAACTTGCTGAAAATTGTGGGGGAAGAAAAAAACAGAAAACCCTTTGTCCTTGTAATTGAGGGGAGGAAAAAATGATATACCTTGATTCCACCGCAACAACCGTTGTTTTAAAAGAAGTTGCCGACGAGGTTTTGAAATACTTGACACAGGAATACGGAAACCCCTCTTCCGCCCATTCTTTGGGAATAAACGCAAACACCCTTGTGGAAGAGGCGAGAAAGGTTTTGCTGAAAAGCCTTAACCTTGAAAACTCTCACATATGCGTTTTCACTTCCGGAGGCTCGGAGGGAAACACGCAAGTACTAAAAGGAATTGCAAAACTCTATCCCGGCAAAAGCATAGTTATCGGGGGAATAGAGCACAACTCGGTAAGAACGGCGGCAACCGATTTGCTTATTGACGGTGTTGAAGTGAAAACCGCCGAAATAGGAAAAGACGGAAAATTTAATCTGGATGATTTTTTAAGTTTAATAGACAAAAACACCAAACTTGTATCAATAATGACTGTGAACAACGAAACGGGAATTGTTTTTCCAGTTGAGGAAATCGCAAAAAGGGTTAAAGAGAAAAACCCTTCCTGCTTTGTTCACACCGACTATGTTCAGGGATTTATGAAAATAAAAAAAGACTTGAAAAACATAGACTTTATAACTATTTCAGCCCACAAAATATTTGCCCCGAAAGGCGCGGGAGCGCTGTTTTTGAGAAAAGGGACAAACCTTCCCTCTTTGATTGCGGGAAGCCAGGAATACGGAATAAGGGGAGGCACCCACAATGTTTCGGGAATTGCGGGGCTGAAAAAAGCGGTTGAAATGCTTGAAAAAGACGTTGAAAAACACTATGAACAGGCTGAAAAATTGAAAAAAATCCTTATAGACACCCTTGCTTTGAAACTTAAAGACTTTACCGTTTTTGAAGGGGAAAACCTGTCCCCTTACATAATCGGGCTTTTTGCAAAGAAAATTGAATCGGAAGTAATTGTGAGAATGCTTTCCGAAAAGGGAGTATTCGTATCCGCAGGTTCGGCCTGTTCCGCAAAAGACAAGGTGAAGTCAAAAACAATTCTCACTATGGGATTAAACCCCGACGAATATTTGAGAATCTCGGTAAACCCGGTTGTAAACTCTGAAGAGGAAGTAAAAAAAGGCGCCGAAATAATCGCCGAAACAATAGAAGAATACAGGGAAATATTCGGATAAACAATTCAATTACTTAATTCACTTTTCTTCCGTAAATCTGCCGTCGTCTTTTGTGCGAGGGAGTTTTTGTATGTTTTTTTCAAGCCAGCCTATGCTTTTTGCTTCCTTAACGTCAAATTGAGGTACATAGGGCTTTATGTCCAGAAGGGGAGTGCCGTCAATAATGTCAACGTCTTCAATAAACAAAACATTCCCTTCAACCTTTAATAGTTTTACAACAGACAACCCTATCTGGTTAGGCCTTTTAGGTGCCCTTGTAGCAAAAACCCCGTGGAGATTTTCGTCCATATAGGGCTTTACC
>JAMOUY010000238.1 GCA_027067895.1 Acidobacteriota bacterium | reverse complement strand
AAAATCCTTTAACTTCTCAACCGTGTCTATCAAAAAGTAATCCTTATTTACCTCTTTCTTTCCCGTTTTTCCGCTTAAATCCAATTCCTTAATAAGCGAATTAAACTTCAACTCCTTGAAAATTGCGTAAAGTTTGTCAAAATCAGGCTTTTCAACCTTGAAATCCTCAATATTAAGATTTAAATCCCTGTCTTTGTCAAGAAGAACAAGTTTTTTTGAAAGAAAAACATCTTCCCTGCTTTTTTCAAGTTTTTCCTTCATTTTTCCCTTAACAAGGTAAAGGTTATCGTAAAGCCTCTCAATTGAGCCGAATTCCTTAATCAATTTCTTTGCCGTTTTCTCGCCTATTCCCTTTGCCCCGGGAATATTGTCCGAAGCGTCTCCCATCAACGCAAGCACATCGGCAACCTTGTCCGGGGAAACCCCGAAAAACTCCTCAATCCCCTTTGAGTCGTAAATTTTGTAATCCTTCTTCGGGTCTAAAATAAACACATTGTCGTTTACAAGTTGAAACAAATCCTTATCCGACGAAACAATGTAAACCTTAAAGCCCTCCTTTGACGCTTTGTGAGACAACCTTGCAATCAAATCGTCCGCTTCAAGCCCGTCAATTTCAAGCCTTTTAATGTTGAAAGCGTCCACAATCTCCTTGATTTTGGGAATCTGCATTGCAAGGTCTTCCGGCATCTTCTTTCTCGTTGCCTTGTAAGCCTCAAACATCTCGTGTCTGAAAGTCGGCTTTCCCGTATCAAACACGCAAACCGCGTATTCGGGATTAAAATCCTTGAAAAGTTTCAAAAGAATTCTCGTGAAACCGTAAATAGCGTTGTTGTCTATGTTTCTAATGGCGTAATAACTTCTGAAAATATGCGCATAGGCGTCTATTATGTAAAAAGTCTTCTCCATCAAAATCCCCCTAAATTTCCTTTACTAAATTTTAACACGACAAAGAGAATATGTTTATTCAAACAAAAGAAAACTCAAAATGTCTCAAAATGTCCCAATTTGTCCCTTTAAATTCCCTTAAAAAACCTGTAAAATTTTAAAAAAAGCGGAAAAGGAGACAAAATGAACCAAAAGGGGAAAGCAATTAACCGTAAAGTTAAAGTTGAGGAAAGGGAATTAAATGAAAAAAACTTTTGTTCAACAAATTATACCGAAAGCAAAGGGATTGTTGCCAGAATAAAAGCCTTTTTTTTCCAAAAAAAACCTCAAAGCGGTTTGTGGGGCGTTGTCAGGTGCTTTGCCTTAATCTGTGTTTTTGCCCTGTGGGGCATAGTTGCTTTTGCAAGCGATTACAGACTCTCAGTCAAAGTCCCCGTAAACCCCGACAAAAGAATGGAAATTGTTATCCAGTCCAACCCTATTTATGAGGAGCGTTATAATGAGGCTGTAATTACTGCTATGGATAAGCAGGGCAATCCTGTTGCCTCTAAGGTTTTTGGTTTTACTTCTTATTGCTATTCATCTTTTCTGCTTCGTGATTTTTTCCCCGACCTTGACTTCAACAATGTTTCTTCTGTTTTTATTACTGGTACTATTAACCCTATTTACGTTTACCTCAGGGAATACACAGTTAACGGAGACGACGAGCCGAGCGGAATGAACATGGTGCCGACAAAACCCTCATGGCAGGCAATAATCCCCCACATAACCACAAACCCTTACTGGCAAACATCAATATCGGTGCTAAACCTAAAACAAAGCAACGTATACCTCTCCGTCTATCCCGACAACGAAACCTATCTTCTTGACGGTTCCTATTCCGAAACTTTAGGGCAAACCCTTCCCGACCTTGCAAACAAAATATCCGCAGTCTTTGACCCCGGCCAACTGCTAAGAAATTACCAGACAGACGACAAATACATAGTTCTAAAAAGCCAGACACCCTCATCCGACCCCTTCTCTTCCCCCGAAAACTCCGAAAGCCTCATAGTGTTGGGCAACTTCTTCACGGAAAACAGTGGCGGAAGTCTAAGCGCGTCAATAGAAAGCAACATACTATACTTCAAACACATAGACGTTGGATACTGGTGGACTGGAATAGCCCTTGCAAACAACAACGACG
>JAMOUY010000237.1 GCA_027067895.1 Acidobacteriota bacterium | reverse complement strand
TGTCAAGGTTTATCCAGTCTTTTGATGCTTCCCTGTCAAAAAGCGTTAATTTATCGTTTGAATAAAGGTATTTGTAGAGTTTGTCCTGCTTTCTGTTTACAAGATAGATTAGGGGTGAGTTGCCGAAAAAGTAAACCCTTGCAAGGTAATAATCTTCCTTTACAGGGAATTTTAATTCTTTTGAAACCGCTTTGCCGTTTTGAAACTCGGCTACAAAAAGTTTTACTTTTGCGTTTTCTTTTCCGGCAAATGGATAGTTTTGCAGATTATACCTTGGAGTGTAGGATGTGTTTATTACAACAGGATATTTTTCCATTTTGCTTTCGTCAACAAAGGTGTAAAGCAGTTTTTTTCCGTCGGGAGAAAACCACATTCCGCTAAACCTGTCCAATTCTTCCGATGCGGCAAATTCGGCCATACCGTAGTATTTATCTTTTGTTGCATCTTTTGTTATTTGAATTGTTTTCCCTGTTTTTAAAAAGTAAACAAAGACATTTCTTTTTGAAACAAAGGCGATTTTTTCGTCGTTTTCAGAAATTACCGGAAAAAGGACGGGTTTTGCTTCAATATTGAGTTTTTCAATTTTGCCGTTTTTTACGTTTACCACATAGATGTTTCCCGACAGGTTAAACATAATTTTGTCGTTTTTGTGAAACCAGTGGAAAAATATAATCCCCGATTTTCCTATTCTCATTCTCTCTTTTAACTGCTTTTCCGCTTCGCTTTCCTCAATTTTGAAATTGCCTGCGTTTACAATTTCCCTTTCTTCGTTGTTTTTCAAGTCGTAAATCCACAAATCAAGTTTCCAGTCATTGTCCCTGTCGGCAAGGAAGCCGATGTGATTTGAGGATGGAGACCATTTGAAAGACATCATTTTCGGCTTTGAGCCTTTCAGGTTTGACAATACTTTGTCAAAGAGTTTATCCGCAAAAAGGTTTACGGAGACAAAAAGCAGAATTAGAAAAATTGCGCTTTTCTTTTTCATAACTTATTCCTCAACGGAGAAATCTGCCAAAGCAGGCTCAATAAGTAGCGGTTTTCCGCTGATTTTCAACACTTTGTTTATTTTTTCTTTTACAAGCGAGTCTATGCTTGTTTTTGCGCCGAAATCTTCCTGCAACAATTCCCAAAATGATTTTTTTGCGGAAAATACGGTGTATTTTGTTGAAGAAAGTTTTGCCCTTTTCTTTGCTTCAAGAAGCGCGTCGTGAAGAGTGCCTATTTTGTCCACAAGTTTTATTTTCAATCCCTTTGTGCCTGCGTAAATTCTTCCCTGTGCTATTGATTCAACATAATTTAAGTCAAGTTTTCTTGCCTCAGCAACTCTCTGTTTGAAAAGTCCGTAAATATCAAGCATGTCGTTTTTTAAAAGTTCGGTTTCTTCCGGGCTTGCCTGCTTAAACGGAGAAAGAAAATCGGCGTATTTGCCTTTTTTAATTTCGTCAAAATTGATTCCTATCTTTTTGCTTAATCCGGTTATTTCAGGAATCATGCTTACCACGCCTATTGAACCCACAATTGAGTTTCTGTCGGCAATAATGTAATCCCCGCCGCAGGATATGTAATATCCGCCGGAAGCCGCCATGTATCCCACGGAAACGATTACAGGCTTTTTCTTTGCCGCTTTTTTCAATTCCCTGTTAATTAATTCGGACGCAAGCGCCGAACCGCCGGGAGAGTTTACCCTTAAAACGATTACTTTTACCGAGTCGTTGTCTGCTGCCCTTCTGATAATGTTGCACATTGTGTCTGATGCGATTATGTTTTTATCTCCGCCAAACATTGAAGGTTGTTCCGAACCCATTACAATTTCCCCTTCGGCGACTATAAGCGCTATGGGATTTGTCCCCAATGAGGAAGATGCAAGCGATTTGGCATACTTTGTTATTGAGACTACGGAATCGTATTTGTCTTCAATTTCGTATTTTGTTTTAAACTCGTCAACAAAGCCTAATTTTTTTGCCTCTTCTTTTGTAATGAAAAAGTATTTGCCGTCATACAGGTTTTTTTCAAATTCTTCTTTATTGAATCCCCTTGCCTCGCTTATCATTGAGGATATGTTGTCCCAAAAAGATTCAAGAAGTTCGGTTAATTCCTGTCTCAAATACTTTGACATTGAATCTCTTACAAAGGGTTCGCCTGCGCCTTTGTATGAGCCTATGTGAACGACGTTGAATTTTATTCCCAATTTTTCTTCAAGCATTGTCCTGAAAAAAGGCTGTGCGGTGTAGTATCCCTTTAAAGCGACATATCTTCCGGGGGTGGGGTGCATGACAACCTTTGCCCCTTTGGGCACGGTAAAGTAATTCATTCCTATCTGGTCATAGTAAAAATAAACGGGTTTTCCGCTTTCTATTATGGTTTCAAGAGCCTGTCTCAACTCTTCTTTTTGAGCCACGTCAAGGGGAAGGCTGTTTCCCAAGACAAGCACACCTTTTACCTTGTCGTCGTCGGGAATGTTGTATAGCGCGTTTATGATTTTGTGGAAAGGAACAATTTTTTTAAAAGGCATTAGAGGTGCTCTTTCCTTTACAGGCCTGTTGAAACTGACCTCAACAAGGGTGTCGGATGTAATTGTCGGCGTTCCCGAGTATAGTTTGCCGATTGCTTTGCCTATAAAGTAAACCGTTCCGGCAAACAGTGCGAAAACCAAAACAAGGATAATTAAAATTTTCTTACTTTTTGATGTCATAAATCCCCCTTTTTCATTTCTTAATTTTTTTTACGAATTTAATTATAAATTGTTAAAGGAGATATGGGAAATTTTATTGTAAAATAAAAAGGGAAAACAGATTTAAGGAGAAATTCTATTAAACCGAGAAATCTTTTCATTATTTTTCTTTTATTAAATATGCTTATAGTTACCCTTCAATTGAAAGACGAGAAGGGGACTTATTTAATAGAAAAAGTTGTGGCTTCGGTAACTTTGCCTGTGCTTGAATTTTCCAAAAGGTCTTCAAGAATGATAGTGCAGACTGTCAATACCTATATTCATAATGTAAATGCGTCAAAAAAACTTTATAAGCAAACACAAGAATTGAGGAAATTAAAAACCGAAAGATTAATTTGTTTAAGACTGTTGGACGATAATAAAAGGCTAAGAGCCTTATTGGGATTGAAATATTCTTACAATTATCATTTGATTGGGGCAATGGTTATAGATACTTCCGCTTTTTCGGGAGCAAGCATTATAACCATTGACAAAGGTAAGAATTCCGGAGTTAGGGAAAATTGTGCCGTAGTTGACGACAGAGGAATTATCGGCAGAGTTTGGAAACTTTTTCCGAATCAGAGTCAGGTTCAGTTAATATCGGATACGTCAAGCGGAGTTGGAGTTGTTATTCGTGAAAGAGAGGTGGGGGGAGTATTGAAAGGCACCGGAGATTTGTATGTGGGAACTCTAAATTACATACCTAACGATATTTTTGTAAAAAAGGGCGATACTGTGTTTACAAGCGGTACTGACGGGATTTACCCCCCAGATATTTTTGTAGGTGTTGTGGAAAGCGTGGAAAAAACCGACAGTTTCTATTTGAAAATAAAAGTGAGGTATGCAGCAAAGTTATCGGCGTTGAAAGAGCTTGTTGTTATTGTTGATAAGGACGAACAGGGGGAAAACAGTGATTGATTTGATTTTAGGAAAGATAAAAGTTTTCTTTTTCCATTTTTTCATAGTTGCTATGGCAATACTTGTCCAGTTTCTTTATCTAAACATAATGCCGGCAAAACTGAACAATGTTGATTTTTTTCTGATTTTGTCCGCTTTATATGTTTTAAAAGCCGATTACAGAATTGCTCTTCCTTTTATCTTTTTTTCAGTTTATGTTGACGAAATAATCTTTCCAATTGCTAAAATATTAGGTTTAAAAACAATGGCGGCGCTTATTTTAGGTTATTTGCTTTTTCTGATTTTTAGAAAAATGGTTGTAAAAGGTTGGCTTTTGTGTCTTGTGGTTTCCGTTTACTGTGTTTTGGTTTTTGTTTTGACAAATTTATTTTTGGTTTGGTTGAGATATTCTCATTTTTCTTTTCCGATAATTGATTATTTTTCATTGTTTTTCAATAGTTTTGTTATTACTTGTTTAATCGGGAAAAAATTAAATGTTTGGTGAAAAGCACTCTCTTATAAGATTTAGAATTATTTTCTTCTATGTAACTGTCATAACTGTGTTTTTGGTGCTTTTTTTAAGGTATTGGTATCTTCAAACCGTTAAGGGAGACTATTATTACAAAGCCTCAAAGGAAAATACTCTAAGAGTTATCTCTCTTGTGGCGAAAAGGGGGGATATTTTTTCACTTGACGGTGAAAAAGTGGCGTCCTATAAGCCGGCATTGAATATTATGCTTGATAGAAACAGGTTTTCAAAAAAAAGACTGAAAGAAATAGCGTTGTTTTTAAAAATAACCCCTTCCGAATTGAAAAAAAGAATAAAAAAATATAGAAAAATTCCCCGTTATGTCCCCGTCCCCATTAAAGAGAATATTTCTTATGATTTTTTATCTTATTTTGAAGCAAGGAAAGCGGATTATCCGGAATTGTTTGTTGATATAGAGCCTTTGAGGTATTACCCTTATGGAAAACTTCTTGCTCATGTTTTGGGATACATTGGTGAGCCGTCTGTTAAAGAGTTAAAAAAGATAGGGGAATATACTTTTATAGGAAAATCCGGCATAGAAAAGGAGTATGATGATATTTTAAGGGGTAAAAACGGCATAAAAAGGCTTATTGTAGATTCCGGAAACAGGCTTAAAGAGGAAAAAGTTATAAAACAGCCTGTTGACGGGGCAAATCTCACTTTAAGCATTATTCTTCCCTTGCAGAAACTTATCAAAGAAAAATTGGGAGATTACAAGGGTTGTGTAATAGTTAACAATGTGAATACAGGGGAAATTTATGCCCTTTATTCAAACCCTTCGTTTGACCCGAATGTTTTCACTTCAAGATTTGAGAGAAAAAAACTGAAAGAGTTGAAAAAGGCAAAAGGAAATCCTCTGTTAAACAGGGCGATAAGGGGAAGGTATTCCCCCGGTTCAATTTTCAAAGTTGCCGTTTCGTTTGCGTCTCTTGAAAAAGGAATTTCGCCTTCAACGTCTTTCTATTGTCCCGGTTATTTTGAGTATGGAAACCTTGAATTCAAATGTTGGTTTAAACCGGGACACGGAAGATTAAATATGTATGGCGGGATAGCACATTCTTGCAACGTTTATTTTTACAATTTGGGATTAAAAGTTGGAATTAAAGGCATAGATTCTTTCTGCAAAAAGATAAAACTTTGTGAAAAAACAGGCATTGATATTCCGGGAGAAAAAAAGGGATTACTGCCCACACCGGAATGGAAAAGAATGAAAACGGGAAAACCGTGGTATCCGGGAGACACCATAAACCTTTCAATAGGGCAGGGATACCTTCTTGTTACCCCCATAGAAGTTGCGCGTTTTGTTTCTTTTATTGCAAACGGCGGGAAACTTGTTACACCGCATTTTTTGAAAAATCCTAAAAGAAATTTTTCAATAAGGGAAATTGATGTTAATCCCGCTCACATAAAGGTTGTCCAAAAGGCTATGAGAATGGTTGTAACGGGAGGTACGGCGGTAAAACTCTCGTTTTTAAAGGTAAAAGTTGCGGGGAAAACAGGTACTGCTCAAACAATATCCGGCGGAAAAGGAAAAGAAAACAATTCATGGTTTTCGGGTTTTGCGCCTTACGAAAATCCTCAAATTTGCGTTACCGTTATTGCGGAAAGAGGAGGCCACAGCACCGACAAGGCTGTCCCTATTGCCGGAGAAATTTTTAAGTTTTTTGACCAAAACAGGGAGTTGTTTCAATGAAAAGACAGGTTGACTGGTTTTTGATAATTGAGGTTATTGCTCTTTCTGTGTTGGGTTATATTACGCTTAAATCTGCGGTTATAACGGTACAAAACGGAGATGTTATAGTGAAAAAGCAGATGTTTTTTTTGCTTTTGGGTACTATTGGTGCTTTGTTTTTCTATTTTTACGATTATAGAAAATTATTAAATTTTGTTCCCGTTTTATATGCATTGACACTTCTTGTCCTTTTGACAACCTTGGTTTTGGGCAAGGTGATTCACGGCTCGAAATCTTGGATAAATTTGGGAGTTTTTATGCTACAACCGTCTGAACCTGCAAAACTTATAGCAATTTTGACGATAGGTTACATAGCAAAAAACACAAGGAGCAATTATCTTACTTTTAAAACTATGCTGAAACTCGGTTTTGCGGTTGGTGTTTTGCTTGTCTTGATTCTGATTCAGCCTGATTTCGGTAC
The DNA here is from genome assembly GCA_027067895.1 of Acidobacteriota bacterium. GTDB lineage: Bacteria > Acidobacteriota > Holophagae > Thermotomaculales > Thermotomaculaceae > Thermotomaculum. The sequence continues at coordinate 1,847 of JAMOUY010000237.1, read as the reverse complement.
GGCGTCTGTTTATATTGTAATGCTTGTTGTTGTTTTGTTTGTTTTGGGACTTGACAGAAAGGTAATAATTATTTTAATTGTCTTTTCAATTCTCGGAGGAATTTTTGCATGGAATTATGTTTTTAAGCCTTACCAGAAAAACAGGATACTGACAGTTATAAACCCCGAAAGAGACCCGTTAGGCTCGGGTTATCAGGTTATTCAGTCAAAAATAGCGGTTGGTTCGGGAAGAATATTCGGCAAAGGGTTTGGCAAGGGAACGCAGAGTAAGTTAAAATATCTGCCCGAACCTCATACCGATTTTATCTTTGCAGTGTTTTCGGAAGAATTCGGGTTTATGGGAGTTGCCGTTGTTTTGGCTCTTTATATGCTTATCATTCTAAGAATTCTAAACATTGCAAGGGTGGCTTTGGATAAAGAGGGTATGATTATGGCGGTTGCGGTTGCTGCCGTTTTTTTCTATCAGTCGGTTGTTTCAATCGGAATGGTTGTCGGGCTTATCCCGACAACGGGAATTCCCCTTCCTTTTTTCTCATACGGAGGTTCCGGCACAATAACCTATCTTTCAATGATAGGCTTGGTTTTGAATATTTACAGAAAAAGATTTTCCATAATTTAAAAAAGAATTTTTAAAAGCTATTGAATAAAAAAATGGAGGCGACGGCCGGATTCGAACCGGCGAATAAAGGCTTTGCAGGCCTCTGCCTTACCACTTGGCCACGTCGCCTTATTTAAGGAAGGATAAAAAAAAAGAAAATGGAGCGGGTGATGGGATTCGAACCCACGACTTCAACCTTGGCAAGGTTGCGCTCTAGCCAGCTGAGCTACACCCGCTTAATTTTCAAAGAGCCTTCAAAAGGCAGGTATATTTATAGCAAAATCACTCTTTCAGGTCAAGACAAAATTTTTAAAAATTAGGAAATTTGAAACAACATATTGTCGGGAATAAACCTTTAACGTTGGAAGAACAAACAAAAGCGGAAATTGCCGGTTTTTTGTTAAGTTGCCTGTTTTCAATTTTGTTTTTAGGCTTTAAAAGAAGTTGGAAAATTGTTTATCTTTTTTTACAATTTTAAAAAAAAAATTCCGAATACCGAAAAAACTTTTTTGCGGAAATTTTTTGCAAAAATTAACATACAGAAAACAAAGAAGATATAAATTTGTCTTACCCTATTGACAGGGATTTTTTTTTGGAAAAGAATAAAATGTAGGCAATAAGAGATTATAACGGAGGAAACAATGTCAAAGTTTGCATGGTGGGACAAGTGGATTGAAAGAAAGAAAAAGTATGCTAAATGCGACAGCATATTTGCCGACGAAGATGTTTTTAACGCAAAATCCGTCGGGACAGGGCTTCCCCCAATCTATCAGCAGAGCACTTTTAAGTTTCAAAGCGCCGAAGAAGGCAAGTTAAGATTTTTGGGAAAATCAAAGTCAGGCGAAAGGCCTTATGCAAGGATTTATACAAGGCTTGGAAACCCTACGACCGAATACCTTGAAAAGGTTATTTTTCAACTGGAATGCCAGCACATAATTGACAATGCCCTTGCAGTTGACGAAAAACAGCCGACAATCGGGGTTTTGATTACATCTTCGGGAATGGGTGCTATTTCAACCTGTTTAATGGCTTTATTGAATTCGGGAGACGAACTTATTTGCGGCACGGTTTACGGGTGCACCGATTCCCTTTTAAGGCATTGGGAGGAAAAATACAACATAAAAACCCATTTTATTGACACAACCGATACCGAATTGGTTGCAAAAACGCTTGAAGAAAACCCGAAAATAAAGGCGGTCTATGTTGAGACGCCGGAAAATCCCACATTAAAGATAAACGACATTAAGGC
>JAMOUY010000236.1 GCA_027067895.1 Acidobacteriota bacterium | reverse complement strand
CAAGAATTGTTTTGTCGGAAAGAACGCCCAATTCGTCAAGGTATTCCGGCGGCCTTTTCCCGTTTTCTTTTAAGCATTGCTCAACTTCCGTCAGGGTTTCGGACAGATGTATGTGCAAAAACGTGTTTTTTTCTTTTCTAAACTCGGCGGCAAATTTCAATCCCTTTGACGAAACGGTATAAACTGCGTGAGGTCCCAACCCGACGGTTATCAGGGGATTTTTGTCATAGTATTTTTCAAAAATTTCAATAGTCCTTTTTTCGTTTGCCTTTTGTCTTTCAATGTCAAACATATCTATCATAACGGCGTTTAGAATGGCTCTCATTCCCATTTCTTCAACAGCCTGATAACATGCGTCAAAGTGCCAATACATGTCATTAAAAAGGGTTGTGCCCGTTTTTATCATTTCAAGGCAGGCAAACTTTGTTCCCCAATAAACGTCTTCTTCGGTGAGTTTTGACTCAATAGGCCATATTTTTGTTTGAAGCCATTCCATTAACTGCAAATCGTCGGCATAGCCTTTAAACAAAACCATTGCAGCGTGTGTGTGCATGTTTGAAAGGGCGGGGTAGAGTATTTTATCCGTGCCGTCAATTGTTTTTTCAGCGTCAACTTTCAGGTTTTTTCCGATTTTTTCAATTTTGCCGTTGTTTACGAAAACGTCTGTTTTTTCGTTTCTGAAAGAGTGCAAAACGTTTTTTATCAAAATTGACATTTCACAATCTCCTTTAATATTTCGTCAACAATCTTTTGGTTTTTAAGGACAAGTTTGTTAAACTCGTCAAAATCTATGTTTTTGTCGGATATTCCGTTTGCGTAATTGTCAACTACGCAGATAGACGCATATTCAAGCCCCAATTCGCAGGCTATTGTGCATTCGCTTCCCATTGTCATTCCCACAACGTCGGCATACTGGCTCATAAGTTTTATTTCAGCCGGGGTTTCAAATCTCGGCCCGGTTGTCTGCCAATAGACAACTCTTTTAAACTTTTGATTCAGGCATTTTTCAATTTTTTGGTTTAATCCTTCCGAAAGTTCGGGCGTTATGTGAATTCTTTTTTCAGGCTCAACGGTTATTATGTTGTAAAAGGAAATAAAGTCGGAAACAAGGCAGACTTCCGAAGGTTTTATATCTTTTTTCAGAGAGCCTACCGAATTTAACGCTATCGCTTTTTTAAAATCCCTTGATTTAACCGCATAGAGGTTTGCCTTGTGGTTTATTGCGTGAGGCGGAAGGTTTTTCTTTCCGTGCCTTTGGATAAACATTGTTTTTTCGTCAATAAACACGTCAACCGTGCCGAAAGGTGTTATAATCCTTTCTTCTTTCATGTCTTTTACAAGTTCGGAATTAAAGAGATTGCTTCCGCCGATTATTGCTATTTTATTTTCCATTGATTACCCCCATGCACTCTCTTATGATTTTGCATGCCGTAATTGTTGAAATAACCGTGTTGTCAATATCCGGCGAAAGTTCGGTAAAGTCAATTCCGACAATGTTTAATTCTTTAAACCTTGAAAGAGTGTCTATCAATGTGTTGAAGTCAATTCCACCCGGCTCAGGCGTTCCGGTTCCGGGAAAAGCGGAAGGGTCAAGCACGTCCATATCTATGCTGATGTAAACCGGCGTTTTTTTCCCAATAAGTTTAACAGTGTTTTCGGGATTTCTTTTCAAGGTTTTGTTTTTTCTCATAAACTCAAACTCTTCTTTTGTTCCCGAGCGAATGAAAAATTGGTGAAACCTGTCTGTTGGGAGAAAATCAAGTATGCGTCTCATAACTGTTGCGTGAGAGAGTTTTTCTCCCAAATATTTGTCCCTTAAATCCGCATGGGCGTCAAGGTGTATAAGATGCAAATCCGGGTAAACGGAATGGCAGGCTTTTACAAGAGGCAAAGTTATCAAATGCTCTCCGCCTATACCGAAAAGTATGTGTCCGCTTTCAAAGTATTTTTTTGCGTCTTCTTCAATCATTTCAAGTGCTTTTTCGGTATTTCCGAATGGAAGGGACAAATCTTTTGCGTCAAAAAAATCAATGTCGCTTTCAATGTCTATGTCAAAAAACGGGGAATAGGTTTCAATCCCTTCCGAATTAAGCCTTATGTCCGCAGGGGCAAATCTCTGTCCCGATTTGAAAGAGGCGGTGCCGTCAAAGGGATAGCCCCTTAAAACTATTTTGCAGTTTTCAATGTTTTTTTTGCTTCCCATAAACCTCATTGTTTTCCCTCGTGGACGTATTTTTTCAAAGCCTCTTTTTCGTTTTCGGTTTCAATATAGCATTCGGCCTCAATTCCGCCGCGAATGTTGTATTTTGTGTAAACGCTTAAAAATTTCGGTTTAAGCAATTCTTTTAAGTCATTGAAAATAATGGATGTTGCTTCTTCCTGATAAACGCCTACGTTTCTGAAAGATATGAAGTAGTATTTTAAGGATTTTAATTCAACGATTTTTCCGTCGGGAATGTATTTGACTACGACGGTTGCAATGTCTGGCAGTCCTGAAAAAGGGCAGACTGCGGAAAATTCGTCGGTTGAATAGGTTATAAGTTGAGGCTTTCCGTCAAAGTCTATCGTTTCAAGGTAATCCTTTTTTATTTTTTCTTTTCCGTCAAAAGGCAGTATCAGTCCTTCCGCTTCCGGCATAATTTCCCCCTTAAATTTTTTAGATTTTTATTTTATCACACGGTTGTTGTTTATTTAAAAGAACAGATTGAAGGCTTCTTTCAGGCTTTTTACTTTTATCAATTCTATGTTGTTTTTCGCTTTTGATTCTATTTTTTCTTTTGTGTCCGGGATTATCGCTTTTTTAAATCCCATGTTTGCCGCTTCATTAAGTCTTTGGTTTATTGCGGACACGCTTCTTATTTCTCCCGAAAGTCCTATTTCGCCTATAAAAACCGTGTCTTTATCAATCGGTTTGTTTAAGAAACTTGATACAATGGCAAACGCTATTCCCAAGTCAACGGACGGTTCGTAAATTGATAATCCTCCGGCGACGTTTATGTAAACGTCGTCCCTGCCTATCAGATAGTCAAGCCTCTTTTCAATTATTGCGAGAAGAAGGTGAAGCCTGTTTATGTCAATTCCTATTGCCATTCTCCTCGGCGTTCCGAAAGCGCTTTCGCTTACCAAAGCCTGCAACTCAACAAGCATTGCCCTTGTTCCTTCAACTGCGCACACAATTGCAGAGCCTGTGGTGTCTTCCGGTCTTTCCCCTATGAAAAACTCGGAAGGATTGCTGACAGGAATAAGCCCTTCGGAAGTCATTTCAAAAAGCCCGAGTTCGTTTGTTGAGCCGAATCTGTTTTTTATGGCTCGGACAATTCTTCTTGACTGAAATCTGTCTCCCTCAAAGTATAAAACTGTGTCAACAATGTGTTCAAGCGTTTTCGGTCCCGCAATTGCTCCCTCTTTTGTAATATGGCCGATAATCATTATGGGAATGCCAGAGTTTTTTGCGTAAAATAGCAGTCTGGAAGTGGTTTCTCTTATTTGGGAAACGGTGCCCGGGGCGGAATTTAGTTCGGAAGAAAATATTGTCTGAATTGAATCTACAACCACGAAAAGGGGTTTTGTTTTTTCTATCTGTTCAATTATGTTTTCAAGCACAACTTCCCCGGACAAAAGTATGTTTTGGCTTACCGCCTTTATTCTTTCAGCCCTGAGTTTTATCTGGGAAGGGGATTCTTCTCCCGAAACGTATAAAACTTGCCCTTTTTCCGCAATGTTTTTGGATATTTGAAGCATAAGCGTTGATTTTCCTATTCCCGGTTCTCCGCCCAACAGCGTTAACGAACCGGGAACAAATCCGCCTCCCAAAACTCTGTCAAATTCCTCTATCCCCGTTTTTATTCTTGAATAGTCTGCCGAATTTACTTGGTTTATTGGCTTGGGATTGGCAGATTCCCCTGAAAGCGAGATGTTTTTTCTGTTTTTCTTTTTGCTTTCTTCCTTTATCTCTAAAAACGAATTCCATGCCCCGCAGTCGGGACACTTTCCAAGCCATTTTCTTGATTTATAGCCGCAATGTTCGCATTCAAAGAAAGTGTTTTTTGCCATTAACTTATTATCTTATGCTTACGTTTGAAAGCAAAGTTTTAAAGTAGTCGTCCCTAAACCTTATACCTACACCGACAAAGTATTGGGAATAATCGCTTTCAAAAACGTCGTCCGCTCCCGCGGTAAAGAAGAAGTCTTTGTAAAATCTATATCTTGCAAAAACTTTCACGTGGGGACTTAAATCGTTTTCCCTGCTGAAATCCCAAGCGTCTATTGTGAAAGAAAGTTTGCCGTCAAATCCTTTGGGAAGGTAGGATAGTCCGAACCCGCCCTTTGATTCAATCATTCCCACTTTTACCAAGAAATCTCCGAATTGCTGTCCTATTGTTGCACTGAATTTAAGTGCGTCTCTGTTTGAGATTATTGTTTCAGTATATTCGTCCCTGATTGTGCCGTCTGCGTTTGTAATTATGTGCTGAAATGAGTTTTCGCTTACTTTTCCGTATGGGCTGTCAACAATTTGGATTTGGTAGTATCTTTTTGTGTTCGGCACAATGTCAACGGTAAAATAACTTTTTGAATCCGAGATGTCAAACATATACTCGCTTTTAAATCCGAGATAAACGCCGGTGTTTTTGAATGCGTTTAGATAATCCGCTGCCGAATCCATTGCGTTTTTGAAAGAAATCAACGTGTCGTTAAGGTTTTTCCCTGTCGTGTCGTCGTTTACAAGCATTCCTATTGTTCCTTTGCCGTCGTCAATTTTCTTTGCAATGCTTTCAACATAGTCAAGCGTTTTGCTTAACTTTTTGGTGCTTTCCTTTGCGTTTACTATTGTTTCCCTGAAATCCCCCTTGTTTTCTTTTACAACGCTGTCAAGATTGGTTAAGAGACTGTCAAGTTTTTTAGAGAGTTTAGGTATTTCCTGCCTTAAATCGCCGGTAAACGCTTTTATGTTGTCTATTGATTCGGTAAAGTTGTCTTTGTTTCTTGAAGTGATTTCCCTTAAATCCTCGGTGATTTTTTGGATATTTTCAATAATTTCTGCGATTTGTTGCTCGCCTTTCTTGGTGCCTATTGTGTTGCTCAAACTTTCGGTAATCTTTTTCAAGTCTGTTGCAACGTTGTAAACAACCGTCATTATGTCGTCAACCGTAACGGTTTTTTCTGTCGGAAGGGTAGAGTTTTCCGCAACTTTTCCCCCGCCTTGGCCGGGAATAATCTCAATGTATTTGTCTCCCAAAATTCCCTTTGAGGTAACTTTGACAATTGAGCCTGCCGGAAGTTCAACGTCTTTGTAGATGTCAAGAATGACAAGCGCTTTTCCGTCTTTCAGTTTGATGTCTTTTACCGTTCCTATCTTTACTCCCGCCATTCTTACGTCTGTGTGGGTGTCAAGCCCTGATGCAGTAGTCAAAACCGCACTTATTTGATATGTTTTTTTGCCTCCGAAAAAGTCAAACTGTCCGGTTTTGATTATTAAAAAGCAGATAATCACGATGGCGATAATAAAGAATAAACCGACTTTTGCCTCACTGTTCATATTTCACCTCTTTATTTTAATTTGTTTTTTCCTCGCAAATTCTTCCTTTTAAGAATTTTTTAATTACTTCAAGTTCGCTTTTCATAAATTCTTCCGGTGTTCCTTTGAATATGATTTTCCCCTGATAAAGCATTGCTATTTTGTCCGCTATGTCAAATGCGGAAACCATGTCGTGGGTAATCGTTACGCAAGTAACGTCAAGGGAATTTCTCAAATCGTTTATTACGTTGTCAATTTGGTCCGTTAAAATAGGGTCAAGCCCCGTTGTAGGCTCGTCAAAAAGCAGAATTTCGGGGTTTAGCGCAATTGCCCTTGCAAAACCCGCTCTTCTTCTCATTCCTCCCGAAAGTTCGGAAGGCATAAGTTTTTCATTTCCCGACAATCCTACAAGTTCAAGGCATTCAAGCACCCTTTTTTCAATCTGTTTCTCAGTGTAATTTGTGTGTCTTCTCAAAGGGAATGCAACGTTTTCGTAAACGTTCATAAAATCAAAAAGAGCCGCTTCCTGAAACGCCATTCCGAATTTTTTTCTTATTTCGTACCATTCTTTTCTTGATAGGTTTGTTGCGTCTTTTCCCTCTATAAAAACTTTTCCTTTATCGGGTTTTAAGAGTCCGATTATGTGCTTTAAAAGAACGGATTTTCCCGTTCCCGAGCCGCCAAGTATGACGAGGGATTCTCCCTTTTCTATTTCAAGGTTTAATCCGTCTAAAACCTTTTTCTGTCCGAAACTTTTGTAAATGTTTTCAAGTCTAATCAAACTCATAAATCCGCCTTAAAACAGTAATTTTGACAGGAAGAAGTCGGCAATCAAAATTGTTAAAGACGCCAAAACCACAGCCTCGGTTGTGGCGCGTCCGACGCCTTCGGCGCCGCCTCTCGTTCTTAATCCTTTGTAGCATCCGACCGACGCTATTATGTATCCGAAAGCGAATGATTTTATTAAACCGCTTACAACGTCCCACGTTTCGGTGTATTGGTAAACGTTTTTCATGTAAAGGTACGGGTTTTCGTGAAACAGGTTGACAACAAGGAAGTGGCCTCCGTAAATTCCTATTAAGTCGGCAAGTCCCACAAGAAGGGGAAGCATTAAAGTGCCTGCAAGCACTCTCGGGACAAAAAGGTAGTGCACCGGGTCAACTCCCATAACTTCAAGAGCGTCAATCTGTTCTGTAACTCGCATTGTCCCGATTTCAGCCGCTATTGAAGAGCCTATTCTTCCCGCAACCATTAAGCCTGTCAAAACCGGGGCAAGTTCCCTTGAAAGCGCAATTCCCACAAGCGCTCCCACCATGGATTCCGCCTGAAACCTTTTGAATCCTGCATAGGTTTGCAGTGCTAATACCATTCCCGTAAACAGTGCGGTAATCAAAACCACCGGAAGGGAATTTACGCCTATTCTTTCCATTTGTTTAAAGAGATTTTTTATGTCAAACGGCCTTTTAAAGAAATATTTGAAGGTTTGAGCGTTCAGTATTGCGTAATCTCCGCTTGCGCTTGCGCCGTTTAACACCCATTTTCCTATTTTTTCAAGCCACTTCATTTATCCCCTCATTGCAAAATTTCTTCATATAAGAATAACCTTTTTCCCTTTTAGTTACAATATTATAATCTTTTTTGTTTATGATTTCAGAAAATTTCAAAAAAATTGTGATGTTTGTTACCTTTTTCTGCAATGAGTTGTGGTTTTGGAAAAACATATGTGAAAGAGTAAAAGGATAGAGTAGTTGTCAAAATAAAAAAAGCGGCGCCGGTGTCAAACCGACGCCAAATTCTTACCGATAAAAGTAAGAGGAGGAGGATTAGAAAGGATATTTTTCTTCTTCAATAACCAAGTTTGCCAACTGCTGTTTCAATGCGATTTCGTTTATTGTGTAAGTCGGCATAAATGTTTTGATTGCAAGTGTCTGCTCTTTGAGTTTCTGTCCTTCAAACATGTAGGTCAGCGCTTTCTGTGCAAGTGCGGGAACGGTGGAAAGGAATTCGTTTACGTAAAGTTGTGTTGCCGCAACTCTTAATCCGACTTTGTCTTCGCCGAACATTTCAGCATACTTTCTTGTTCTCAAAATTGCTGATTCAGCGGTGTAAATTCCCATTGAAAGGTCTGCCAAGATAGCAAGCACTTCTTCCTCTTTTTTGATTTTTTCGCCGAATTTTTTCATTCCTACGCCTGCAAGGAACATTGCAACTCTTTTTGCAAGTTCAATGTATCTTACTTCGTTGCCAAGAATTCCCTGAGCGGGTCTCGGTTGTTTCATCGGGTTTTTGATTTCGTCAACGATTACGTTTTCAAACTCTAAGAGAGGAAGTTCTTTTTTCAATGCTTTTCTTGCAAGCATTGCGGGGATAAGAATTCTGTTGATTTCGTTTGTTCCTTCAAAAATTCTGTTAATTCTTGAATCCCTGTACATTTTTGCGGCGGGGTATTCTTCGGAAAATCCGTATCCGCCGTGAATCTGCAATGTTTCGTCAACTGCGTAGTCAAGCATTTCAGAGCCCAAAACCTTGATTACGGAAGACTCAATCGCATATTCGCCTATTGCGTCAAGAACCTTCTGGTTGTAATCCGGGTCTGATTTGTCTATTTTTTCAATTTCGTTGTCAATTAAACCGGCAGTCCTGTAAACAGCCGCTTCCA
>JAMOUY010000235.1 GCA_027067895.1 Acidobacteriota bacterium | reverse complement strand
AGCCCTTGAAGCGAATATTGTTCAACTTAAAGAAGAAAGTGCAAAAACCAAAACCGAACTTCAAAACACTCTAAGAGAAAGCGAAATTTTAAAAGCCCAACTTACAGAAGCGGAAGAAAAAGCCAAAAAACTTGAAGAAAAAATCTCAAAAATATTATCCAAAATCAACGAATTGAAAGAGGAAGCGGAGAAATAAAATGAAAAAATACCTAAACTTTGCCTTGCCAATTATTGCGATGACAATACTTCTGTCGGGAATATCCTGCAAAAAGAAAAAAGACGACCTTGAATTCAGGATAACGCTGTCAAAATTTTTCACTGCTGTTCAAAAGAAAGATTACAAAGCACTTGCCTCAACGCTATACCTTTACGACGAAATACTAAACAGATTCGGGGAAGAAGGGGCAAGCAAAATTGAATTTAAAAAGAAAATAGACGAAATTTACGACAGTTATATGAAGGAGATTCAGGAAGGACACCTGAATTTTGACCCGTACGGAATAAAGGCGGCAAAGATAATGGGATTGGGAAAGGGATTTTACTATTTAACGGTAAAGTTTGAAATGAACGAAGAAGACGGATACATAATACTCAAACACTCATTTTCTTACGACAAATTTGATTATTCCGCTTTTCCATACGGCACAACCCTTTTCTTTTTAGGATGCCCGGTTGGAAAAATTTACAAAATAATCAGAGGCAAAACCTACAAAAAAAACAAAAGATTTTACCTGAAAGAAATCCAAACAAAATGGTATTTCAAAAGAGATTTGAACAACAACTGGAAAATAGTTAAAATGGAAATTCTGAAAGACACCGCAAAGTGTCAGAAAAGTTTCAGAATTGAATACTAAAACGGAGAATAGATGAAAAACAAATTCGGAATATCCTTAGGCGGAGGCGCCGCAAGGGGATACGCACACCTTGGAGTTTTAAAAATAATTGAAGAAAACGGAATAAAACCAGCATTTATTTCTGGCACTTCAATGGGCGCAATTATGGGAGCGCTTTACTCATACCACGGAAACATAAGAGACACAATAAACCATATTGCCGACTTTTTAAAATCAACCGACACAATCAACCAGAAAATCTACAAAATTGTTATTGAAAGCGAAAAAGAGCCCGTTAACTTTGTTGAAAACATAATGCAGTTTGTAAGAAAGGGAATAATCTACGGGAAAGCACTTACCTCAAAATCCATGGTGCCGGAAGAAGTTTTCAACGAAGTGTTTGACACCCTTGTGCCCGACGTAAATATTGAAGATTTAAAAATCCCCTTCTGCGCAATAGTTACCGAAATTACCGAAGGGGAAGAGTTGATGGTAACAAAGGGAAACCTGAGAAACGCATTAAAGGCGTCAAGCGCAATACCCGGTTTCTATCCGCCGTTTATTCGGGGAGAAAAGATTTACATTGACGGGGGATGGACAAACAAAAACCCGGTAAGGCCGTGCCTTCAAATGGGTGCAAGCGAGGTAATTGCCGTTTGCGTATCCAGAGAATTGGAAGACACAAAGGATTTCTCAATCGGAATGGACTTGATAATAAGGTCAAACGCAGTCTCAACCCACAGGCTTGGGCAACTTCAAAAAGAAGACGCGTCCCTTGTTTTGTATCCCAAGGTTGAGCACATACATTGGGCGGATTTTTCAAAATACGAAGAGGGAATAGTAAGCGGTATTGAATGCGCAAAAGAATGTCTGCCTCAAATAAAAAAGATTTACGGAAGGAGCAAATGGACGGGATTGATAAAATCAAAGAAAAGGTATATTCGGGAGATTTCCCTATAACCGATAAAGAAGCGGAAGATTTATTCAACCACCCCAACCTGCTTGAAATAGGAATGCTTGCAGACAAGGTAAGGTGGGACATACACCCTGAAAAAACCGCATCCTTCGTTATAGACAGAAACATAAACTATACGGACGGATGCATTACCGGGTGCAAATTCTGCGGTTTCCACAAAAAACCCGAGAACTGCATTACCCTTGACTTTGACACTCTTCTTAAAAAAGTTGAAGAAACGCTAAAACTTGGTGGAACGGGAATACTTTTGCAGGGAGGGATGAACCCTTTACTGCC
>JAMOUY010000234.1 GCA_027067895.1 Acidobacteriota bacterium | reverse complement strand
TCCCGGTTTTAAATAATGCCAAACTTCTTTGTAAATCTTTTCAGTTTCCTCTATGGCAAACTTAATTCTCTCTATTTCAGTAGGCGATTTTCTCCCCCTCAATGCGGAAAGTATGTTTTCGGAAGAGACAAGTCTGTCAGAAAAAGGGGTGTCTGCAAGCATTTTTTTCAAAGTTAGAAAACTTCCGTAGGTTAGTCCGTCCGCCATAACATTGTCTTCCGAAAAATTTATGGCTATTTTTTCCGGATTTTTTTCATTAAGATAATTCAAAAAATCTTCTTTTACGGATTTTAAATAGGGAATCACTTTGTCAAAAATGCCTCTTTTTTCAATATTTGCCGCATCAAGGCTTCCGACAATGGCAACGCTTTCCCCGTCTTTTGTGATAATAAAAGCCGAATGCCAAGTATAGCCCGTCCCTAAAATCAAATCCGTTGCAGGGTCGTGAAGGGTATGGCTTTCCCTCCCAAACGTAAGCCACATATCAATTCCCTGCTCATTCAAAATATCAACAGCCTGCTTTATTTTTTCTCTGTACATAGTTTTCTCCTTAGCCAACTTTTTGAAGTTTCAGATAAGCCCTGACAAAGGCAGGAATATTTTTTAAATTGTTAATTTCTCCCTCTTCAAATTTTGCAACATCAAAATTTGAAATTATACCGGGCTGATTTTTTAAAAATTCTTCCGCAAGTGCCTTTAAAGGATAATTTTCCGGGTCATATTTTTTGAAAGAATTTCCGTTTATTCTTTCAACCTCGTTTACCGTTAAATCCTCGTCTTCAACCTCGGAAATTTCGTCGGACAGCAAAACCTCTCCGTCTTCGTCGTCAAGCAAAACATCTTCTTTAATATCCTCGGACAAAATATCCTCGCTTTGAAGCATAATACTTTCGTTGATTTTTTCATCAAGTTCTTCGGTCGGAATAGGCTTGAAACTTGAATAATCGTATCCTGTGGCAATAATCGTTATTCTCAATTCATCGCCGACAGACTCGTCTTCCACGTGGCCTCTCACAAAATTCACTTCCCTGTTTCCCTTCAAATCTTTACTAACCAATGCCATAAGGTTTCTCAATTCGCTTAAAGTCATTTCATTTTCTTTAACACCGTAAGTAATGTTTAAAATTAAGCCCTTAGCCTTGTTCAGCGGATATTTATCCAAAAGAGGACACGTTCTTGCCTCTTGGTAAGCAAGGCTTACCCTATCCTTGCCGGACGCTTTCCCCAATCCAAGCAAAGCAAAGCCTTTGTATTGAAGCACTGTTTTTATATCGGCAAAATCTATATTTTCAACACCGGGGGTAAAAAGCATATCAACTATTCCTCTCAACGCCCTTTCAAGCACTCCGTCAATTTCTCTGTACGCAACGGAAATAGGAACATTAGGGTCAAAAATCTCCATTATTTTGTCGTTTTTCAAAATAATCATTGAATCAACATGCTTTTTCAACTCGTTAAAGCCACGCAAAAAATTTTCATATCTGTATGCCCTTTCCGAATAAAAAGGCTGGGTAACTATGGCAACTGAGAGAATACCCAATTCTTTTGCCAATTCCGCAATAACAGGCGCGGCGCCCGTACCCGTTCCGCCTCCAAGTCCAGCCGTAATAAAAAGCATGTGAGCGCCTTTTATTATGGATTTAAGTTTGTCCTTATCTTCCAAAGCCGCCTGTTTGGCAACCTCAGGGTTTGAGCCTGCACCAAGTCCCTGAGTAATATTTTTCCCTATCTGGATTTTTACCTTGGCTTTTGATGTTAAAAGCGATTGATAATCGGTATTTACCGCTATAAATTCAACATGGGGAATATCAGACTCTATCATTCTGTTTATTGCGTTGCAACCTGCTCCCCCGACACCGATTACTTTAATTTTAGGCAATAATGTCAAAGCCTCTTCAATTATAAACTCAGGCGTCATACATCCCCCTTTCTTTTGTTGAATATTGTTCTTAGTTTACCCTTTAATCTTTGAAGAAAACCCGAATTCAAAGACGGCTTTCTCATTCCTGCTGCAAAGTATTCCGCAAGACCGTAAACAGTTACATATTCAGGTGAGTTTAATTCTTCAATGCTTACACCCGAATCAATATATGGCGTGGCAACCTTCACCGGTTTGTTAAAAATTCCTCTGGCAACCTCGTCTATCCCAACAAACTTTGCTGTTCCGCCGGAAAGAATAACCTGTTCAAAATCATACGCTCCGGTATCAATAGACGGATTTTTCTTTATCTCTTCTTTTACAAGGTTTAAAATTTCTTCAACTCTTTCCCGCATTATAAGTTTAACCTGTTCAAGTGTAAGAAAACAGTCGCTTAAAAGGTCTCTGTCCATGTAAACATTTCTTCGGGAATCATCCGCTTCAATTATAAGATTGTTGTTTTTCTTCTTAATTTTTTCGGCAAGTTGCAGATTTTCATCGTCAAGCGTTTTTCCAAAAGCCCTAATTAAGTCGGTGGTTACCGTACTTCCGCCGATAGGAAGAGAATATGAATGGATAACACTGTTGTTTTTAAAAATAACCGCATTTGTAAAGGAAGAGCCCATGTCAATATAGAGAGCACCTTCTTTTCTCGCTTTGTAAGGCACAGCCTTAAACCCTCCCGGGACAAACGGAACGGTTATTTTGTCGCAAAAAACGTATAAATCCTCAAATATTTGTTCAAGAGTGGAAATAACATAGTTTAATCCCATAACAAAGAAAATGTCTATTCCCAAAGAATACGCTGAAACGCCTTCCGGTTTTTCTATTATTTGAAGGGGGGATTTTGAATCGGGAGCAAAAGAATATTCATTCACAAAAAAATCTATCAAGGTATATTTTTCATTTTCGGATTTTCTTTTTATCTCATTTAAAATTCTTTCCGTTAATTCGGAAACATGCATATTTGTCAGACTAACGGAACCGGAAGAGTCGGCAACAACAGCACTTTTGACAATATTGTTCTGATATGCGTTTGAAGGCGGTATTGAGAGATAAACCTCGTCAATTTCAACACCGGCCTCTTCGGAAAGAGCGTTTAACATCTGAGAAAGTTGTTTTTTCAATGCGGCTACATTAACAATTTTCCCGTCGTCAAGCCCTCCCGCTACTTCTTTTTTTGCGGCAAGGACGTGTATTGTATCTTTAACGTCAACGATTTCAAAAACAATGCCTTTAAATTCATAACACCCAAGGTCTATCGCCACCCTTACCTTTCTTCCCATATACCCCCCTAATCCGATTTTTTTACAATTAACTGATTGTTAAAAGACAAATCAACATAATCAATATTTTCCGCATCTTCCATAATTCTATTCCTCATTCTTATGAAAAAGTCAACATTTTTGAATTGCCCGAACGGGTCAACAAGTAGTTTGCCTTTAAAATCGTTTAAAATCAAAACCCATTTGGAATTTTTGTTTTTAATAATAATTTCGGAAACTTGATTTAAAAAATCCCTTCCCAACTCAGTGTTTTTAAACAATTTAATTCTTTTTACCGCATAAGGAATAAAATCTTTTTCACAAAAAAGTATCGGCAGATAAACATATCCAAGCGTCCTGAAAGTGTATTTTGTCAAAATTTCCCCGTTTTCCCCGACAACCCACAAAAAACCCTTTTTGTCCCTAAAAAATACAATAGGTTCCTGTTCTTCAATAAAAACGGTCAACGTTCTTGACGGAATATTTGATATGGCTACCGATTTTATCCATTTAAACCTTTTTTCCAAATCGTTTTTCAATGCTTTTTTGTCTATTTCCCAATTAACCGTTCCTTTATACTTTTGCAGATAATTTTTTACTTTCAACGGCGAGTAGTATTGAACACCGACAACTTTTATTTTTTCAATTTTCAATAAATTGACAAAAAAGTTTTTAACGGGGCTATAAGCAAGAAAAATTACAAGAACAACAACGATTCCCATTAAAAAGTAAGAAACTATTTTCTTCCCGTAATTTTTGAAAAACCTTTTAAGTTTAAATCTCCACCTTTTAAGCATTTTATCCACTTACAAACTCCCCGAATTCCCTCGCATAAGAGTCAATATAGCCTGCACCTAAAAAAACAATTACATTGTAACTATTTAAATTATCTTTCAAATAATCAAAAACTTCCTCTTTGTTTTTAGCATAAAAACACCTGTTTCCCCTGTTTTCAATTTCTTCGCACAAGGAAAAAGACGATACGTTTTCAATAGGCAATTCGCCGGCAGGGTAAATAGGCAACAAAACCGTTTCAACCCATTCCGGGAAACAGGAAGCGAATTTATCAAACAATGCATAAGTCCTTGTGTATCTGTGAGGCTGAAACACGGCAAGAATTTTTTTCGTGCCGTAGAATTCGGAAATTGCATTAAGCGTTGTTTCAATTTCAACAGGATGGTGCGCATAATCGGTAATAACCTTGATATTTTCGTTTTCACCTACAACTTCGCACCTTCTTTTTGTGCCGGTATAAGCCTCAATTCCTTTTTTAATGCTTTCAACATTTATTTCCAATTCCCGCGCAAGGGCAATAACCGAGGCGCTGTTTTGTATGTTAAATCTTCCGGGGACTTTTAAACAGAACTCTCCCAAAGATTTGCCTCTTTCAAAAACCTCAAACAAATACCTGCCCTTTTCCGCTTTTACATTGACAATTCTGTAATCCGCATCGGAAGAAAAACCGAATTTCACAACTCTTTTTTTAATTAAAGGTATAATATCAAGCGAATTTTTGTCATCGGCGTTAAGTATCACCGAACCAAAAAACGGAACTTTTGACGCAAACTCAGCAAAAGTTGATTTAATATCCTCCAAATCTTTGTAAACATCAAGATGGTCAAGGTCAATATTTGTAATTACCGCAAAAACGGGAAAAAGTTTTAAATGTGATTTGTCGGACTCATCGGCTTCCGCAAGCAAAAACTGTGATTTGCCGAGTTTTACGTTTGAATTGATTTTCTGAAATATGCCCCCGATAATCACAGTAGGGTCCAACCCGGCCTCATGCAAAACACTTGCCGCTATGGCCGTCGTGGTTGTTTTTCCGTGCGTTCCGCTAACCGCTATTCCGTATTTCATTCTCATCAACTCGGCAAGCATTTCTCCCCTTTTAATCACGGGAATTTTAAGCCTCAAAGCCTCTTTAAATTCTTCGTTGTTTTCGTTTATAGCGGAAGAAATTACCACAAGGTCTGCATCTTTCACGTTTTGAGAAGAGTGGCCGTAAAAGATTTTTATGCCCAATTTTTCAAGCCTTTCGGTATAGGGGGATTTTTTTAAATCGGAACCCTGCACCTTAAATCCGAGATTAAACAAAACCTCGGCAATTCCGCTCATTCCAGTTCCGCCTATGCCGATAAAATGAATTCTTTTAATCTTCCAAAACATAATTATCCCTTTATCCTTGCTTTCAATACCAATCCAATCATAATAATGTTGGTAAGATAAGACGAGCCTCCGTAACTAACAAAAGGCAACGAAATACCCTTCTCCGGAAAAATTTGAAAATTCACCCCGAAATGCAAAAGCGCCTGTAAAAAAATCATTATGCCTATGCCCAAAGTTATGTAATGGTCAAAAACGCTTTCGGAAGAAAAAGAAATTTTTATAATTGCCAAAAAAAGCGTCAAAAACAAAAAACCCAAAACAAGAACACCCGCAATTCCGGATTCTTCAAGTGCCAAAACAGAGATATAATCGTTATGTTTTGCGGGAAGGTATTTTGTGTATGAACCCTGCGAAAAACCGGAACCCAACCACGTAGCGTTTTCAATTGCCCTTTTTACCTTAAAATACTGCTCCGAGTATGCGCCGGCGTATCCATCGGAAGAAGACCACGGGTTAACTCCCAAAGTCTCGTTTTTATGCAAAACCATATCAACATATCTCTCTATTCTGCTTGACTGGTAAGAAACCATTGAATTGATTTTGTTGTGAATTTTTGAAGAAAAGGAATAGCCAATCATAACCGTGACAATTGCAACACCGAAGGTTATACCGATAAATTTTATCTTTGCCAAATTAAATAAGCCTGCCAAATAAAACATCAAAGTGGAAACAATAACAAAAAACACGGACATTCCAAGGTCTGGTTCAAGAAGAACAAGCATGGAAATAAACAAAACAGTTCCATAAGCAAACAACTGAATAGTCTCGTTTTTGTAATATTTGTAAATCACATATGAAAGCATAGTAACAATGTACAACTTTGCGAATTCGGAAACTTGCAGAGAAAATCCTCCTATGTAAAGCCACCTTGACGCACCGTTAATAACCTTTCCGTAACGAAGTATATAGACAAGCAACAATATTAAAACAATACCTGAGAAAACATAAATAAATCCGTTTTTCAGGTAATTTAAATTGAAAAACCTGACTATAAAAAGCATTATTCCCAATCCCAAAAAAACCACAAAAACACTTTTTACAAAAAACGAACTGTTTGTGGTAATCACCGATGCGTTTAGCGCAAGGCCGAACATTGTCAAAAGCATTGTACAGACTATAACAATTATTTTCTCAACCTTCATTTTTCAGCCTCTTTACTATTTCTTTAAAAAATTTTCCCCTCGCTTCGTAGTTTTTAAATTGGTCAAAACTTGAACATGCGGGAGAAAGAAGAACAATATCACCGGGAACTGCCTGCTCAAACGCATCTTTCACCGCGTTTTCAAGGGTTTCGGAAACTTCGCAATCTATCAAATCTTTCATTTCTTCAAAAAATCTTTGCGCCGACTCGCCGATAAAATAGCCTTTTTTGATATTTTCCGCAAAAGGCGAAAAATCCTTAAAATCTCCGCCTTTGTATATTCCGCCCGCTATCCAACGAATGTTTTTGAAAGATGAAAGCGCTTTTTTAACAGAATCAAAGTTTGTGGCTTTTGAATCGTTGTAAAAGTAAACACCGTTGACAATGTCAACAAATTCAAGCCTGTGCTCAATGGGGGAAAAAGTTTTTATTTTCTCAACGCATTTTTTCAACTCTATTCCCGCATTCATGGCCATTGAAATTGCAAAAGCGGCGTTTTGAAGATTATGCAAACCTTTAACCTTTAATTGTTCGGCGGGAAGAATGAGAGCGCCGTCGTAATAAATCCCGCTTTCGTCAACGGAAACAGGCAAGGTGTTTTCGCCGATAAAAACCGTGTGCGACGGCAATTTTTCCTTATATTTCATCAACTCGGGCTCTTTGCCAGCAAAAAAGGGATTGTCCCGTTTCATATTTTTGAAAATGTTGAACTTTGCAAAATAATACTCTTCAAGAGACGAATATCTGTCCAAATGGTCGGGGGAAAGGTTCAGAATGCATGCTATATTTGGCCTGAAATCCTTTACAAGTTCAAGTTGGAATGAAGACAATTCCACCACGTAGTATCCCTCAAAATTCTTTTCAATCAAAGCCTTGCAAAACGGATAACCGTAATTTCCGCAAACAGACGTTTTTTCTTCCCCTTGAAGAATGTGTCCCGTCATTGCCGTTGTTGTTGTTTTCCCGTTTGAGCCTGTAATCCCTATAATTTTTCCCTTTAAAAACCTAAATCCGAATTCAATTTCCGAAATAACATCGGCACCTTTTTCAAGAAAAAATTTCACAACCGGATTTGTCAAAGGCACTCCCGGGGAAACCACAACGGTATCAAAATCTTTCTTCAAAACGGATTTTTTATCAAGCAAACCTACCTCATAGGCATTTAGAAAAAGTTTTGCAGGCTGGTCAATTTTTTCAGGGTAATCGTCGTACAAAAAACACTTATAACCTTTGAAATGAGCCAACTCCAATGCGGAAAGCCCGCTTTTACCTCCGCCTACGACAAGCAAGGTTTTCATTTTTCTCCCCACTTTTCTTTTATAGCGTCAACAATAACCTCTCCTCTCATACCCCTTGACGCCTTCACGACAACCAAATCTCCGGATTTGATTAGATTTTCCAACTTGTCAACAACATCGGTGTTTTTGCCAAAGTGATAGTTTTCTTTGTTTTTCAATTCCATGCTGATAAATTCAGACTCTTTTCCCCAAGTTATAATTAAGTCAAAATTGCTTTCGTTGAGAAGTTTGCCGATTTCCCTGTGCTTTCGCTCGGAAAACTTGCCCAATTCAAGCATATCGCCGACAATTATCACCTTTCTGCCGTTGTGTGGAACGGAAGAAAAATGAGTAATCACCCTTTTTAAAGCTTCGGGGTTTGAATTGTAAGTGTCGTTAAAGAGAAAAATATCGCCTTTTATCTCAAAAAAACCTCTGTTTT